>NZ_JBSOLI010000030.1:0-146274 GCF_054941065.1 Dellaglioa sp. BT-FLS60 | reverse complement strand
TTAAAAATTTTAGCCAGTATCGTTTACGTATTTTGAGTACAATTAAATTTTAAGCAAAAAAAGAAACCTGTTATCAAATAACAGATTTCTCAATGACAATTTCACCAACAACAGTTGACGAAGAGCCCCAAAATATCCGAAGTTGTAAAGCTTTTATTTTGTTGCTGCCATTTGAATAATCCAGACCATTTGCATTTCAGCATGTGCGACTACATCAGTAGTTAAAATCTGAACTAACGTATTGGGCCAATAAAATAAATATTCCCCGCTACTATCTTTTGCGTTTGTCGATAAATTAATCGAATCCCCAGAAATTAAATTACCGTAAGTCTCTGGTATATTCTTTAGTCCCGCTTGTAATTCTGGACAAAATAAATCAACATGTACAATATCATTTGACTTAGCTTTTAGTCTACCTCTTAACTGCCAAGATGGCGTTAACCCATCTGTAGCAACAATTTGTAAATAAGGCGATTTCATATTATTACTATCAGAATAAATATGGTACCCTGACTCACCTTCCTCAACATGTGAGTTAACCGTAGTGGGTAGTGTACTATACCCATACAAAATGTCCGCAGACACCATCTTAGCCGTCACAAACATGTTGAAAAATAAAATAAATAATAATATTAGAAATCTACTTATCAGCTTTTTTCTTATCAACGTATCTTTTAATAAGGAAGAAGATTAAGATGACTAAGATTGCAAGACCAAGACCTAAAGCAACATACCATAATGGATTTGTTGGTTTTTTAGGATCAGCAATGGCCTTTTTATTATACTTGCTAGCATCGTCATTTGTAATAGTAAAGTTCTTATCGAATCTCCAAGTATGCTTACCACTTGTTGCTACAGCTTTTAATGTATAATCTCCAGCTTCTAATTGACCTTTATCATAAAGCATTGGAAAATTAAAATGTGAATTTGGTGCCATTGATAGGTTCTTTAATGTTGTCTTCTTCAAAACTTTTGAAGAACCTTTTTTCGTAATTTCAGATTTGATTGTTAACTTAGGAATAATAACGGCTGTATCATTTTGGAATACAGGAAATACCCCTTTACGATAATTTCTCATACCAGCTTTAACTGATAGTAAGTTCATATTTGGTTCAACCGTTTTCTTTTCTAAAATTTTAATTCCGATTGCATATGAATAAGCATTTGAAATTGAAATTCCTTTTGCCTTGCTACTCGTCTTAGCTGAATTATCAACTTTTTCAAAGTACCAACTACCTAAAAGAACACCATTAAAGCTGTTTTTAGGCATTGTAATTGTTGCCTTAACAACTTTACTCCCCTTAGCAGGAACAGTCACTACACTACCTGAATCTAGCTTAGTAAGTGATGCTAAAGGATATTTCATTGATTTATCAATATTTTTCTTAGCTAATTTTTTAGTATATTCAAGTTGACCATTATCATTCGTAGAAGCTGTGTAAACAGCGTTACGAATTTTTAATGCCTTATTTGAAGAATTAAAAATCTTAACTGAAATTGTTTCCTTTTCTTTAGCATCCAATTGCATATCAAAGTAAGATTGTTTCAAGCTTGCTTTAACTTGCTTGTCAGATTGAATACTTTGAACACTATATCCAATATTATTTGCAGGAGCCTTAGCTTCAACAGATTTGTTGAATAATCCAAGTCCACCCAATAATGCCCCAGAGAATCCAAATAAAATTGCCTTTTTTAATATTTTGTTCATGACGTCCACCCTTTATTATTTATTAAAATTATTAACCTAAAATTCATTATACTACACTTAACGTTCACAGCTATATCTTTTTTTGAGGGTGTACTCACTTTTTTTGAACATCCAAATAAATATACCTTCACTTAATTTCCAGATTTAAGATGCTGCCTTCTCGTTACCTTTAATTATTACAGGCCCCTGTGTTTGATCAACCGTTGCCTTAGTAATAATGACGCGAGTAATGTCTTCATGACTTGGAATATCAAACATCACATCACGCATTGTTTCTTCAATGATTGAACGTAATCCACGTGCACCGGTGTCTCGTTTAATAGCAAGTTCAGCAACTCGTGATAATGCCTCAGGTTCAAACTCAAGCGTTACACCATCTAACTCGACAAGTTTCGTATATTGTTTAACCAAAGCATTTTTAGGTTCTGTTAAAATTCGAACCAAATCTTCTTCTTTTAATTCCTCTAAAGCAGTCATAATTGGTAAACGACCAACAAACTCAGGGATTAGGCCAAATTTCAATAAATCTTCTGGAATAATTTGTTGCATAATACTATTGTCTTCATCAACCGTTTCAGCAGAGCTAACTTCAGCACCGAACCCAATTGTTTTATCGCCTAAACGATTTTTTACCATTGTTTCAATTCCAGCAAATGCACCACCAACAATAAATAAAATATTTTTAGTATCTATTTGAATTAATTCTTGTTGTGGATGTTTACGGCCACCTTGAGGCGGAACACTTGCAATTGTACCTTCAAGAATTTTCAAAAGAGCTTGTTGAACACCCTCACCTGAAACATCTCGCGTAATTGAAACATTTTCACTTTTCTTAGCAATCTTATCAATTTCATCAATATAAATAATTCCTTTTTCAGCTTTTGCAACATCGTAATCTGCACTTTGCAATAATTTCAAAAGAATATTTTCAACATCTTCACCAACGTATCCAGCTTCAGTTAAAGTTGTCGCATCTGCAATTGCAAATGGGACATTTAAGATTTTAGCTAAACTTTGAGCCAAATATGTTTTACCTGATCCTGTAGGACCAACTAAACAAATATTACTTTTTTGTAACTCTGTTTCATCATCACTATTTTCTTCAACATCAAGCATATGATTAACTCGTTTGTAATGATTATAAACAGCTACTGACAATGTTTTTTTAGATTGTTCTTGTCCAATCACATAGTTGTTAAGTTTATTCATGATAGCTTGTGGTTTTAAAACAAGTAATGGTTCAGAATCCATTTGTTCTCTAAATTCTTCATCAATGATTTCTTTACATAAATCCACACATTCGTTACAAATATATACGCCTGGTCCAGCGACAATTTTCATAACTTGATCTTGTGACTTACCGCAAAAGGAGCAATTTACGGGTCCGCCTTCTTCAGTATTTTCGAACATTTTACCACCTCATATTTTTCAATTTCTTTTATTTTAATATATACATTCTATCAAATTTAGCGATATTTCGCGAACATTTGCTTTTAGATGTATTTAACAAAAAAGATTGAAGCCAAAAACTCGCTTCAATCTCATTCTTTTAAATCAACTAATCAGGACAATCGATTAAGTGATTATTTTTTCATTTTTGCTTCTTCAACTGCTGAATCAGCTAATTCATCAACAACTTTTTTGATAGCAATATCATGTTTAACCATATCGTCTGAAAGAGCAGAACGAACTGCATCTTCTTCCATCCCATATTGTTCTGCTAAGTTTGAAATTTCAGCTGAAACTTCTTCGTCTGAAGGTTCAACTTTTTCAGCAGCAACGATAGCTTCTAACACAAGGTTTGTTTTAACGCGACGTTCTGCGCCTTCTTCAAATTGTTTGTGTAAGTCATCTTCAGATGTTCCTGTCAATTGGAAGTACATCTTTGTATCAATTCCTTGTTGTTGCATGTTTGCAAGGTATTGATCCATTTGACGATGAACATCTTCTTCAATCATTGAGTTAGGAATTTCATCTACTTTAGCATTATCAACTGCTAATTCGATTGCAGCATCTTGAATGGCTTCTTTTGCTGTAGCTTCTTTTGCTTCTTTAATTTGATCTTTTGTTTTTGCTTGTAATTCTTCAAGTGTGCTAACTTCTTCATCAATATCTTTAGCAAATTCATCATCCATTTCTGGAAGTTCTTTGCCTTTGACTTCATGAACTTTAACAGCAAATATGGCTTCTTTACCGCGTAAGTCTTCTGCTTGGTAATCTTCAGGGAATGTAACAGTTACGTCAACATCTTCTCCTGCTTTATGCCCAACTAATTGGTCTTCAAATCCAGGAATAAATGAGTTTGAACCTAATTCAAGAGTATAATTTTCTGATTTACCACCATCAAATGCAACACCATCAACTTTACCTTCAAAGTCAATAATAACCGTATCGCCAGAAACAGCTGCTTCGTCTTCTTTAAGCACAAGTTCTGCTTGTTGTTGACGTTTTGCTTCTAAGTTATCTTCAACGTCTTTTTTTGTTACTCGACGTGATTGTTTAGGTACAGTCAAGCCTTTGTAGTCACCTAATTCAACTTCTGGTTGAAGTGTCACTTTAGCTTTAAGTACCCATGTAGAATCTTTTTCTAAGCTGTCAATGTTAATATCAGGTTGATCAACTGGTGATACTTTAACTTCTTCAAGTGCCTTTTCGTATGCTTCAGGCAATAAGATATTTAAAGCATCTTCGTATAATGATTCTTCACCATACATTCTGTTAAATACTTGACGTGACACTTTTCCTTTACGGAATCCAGGAACAGTTAAATCTTTCTTAACTTTCAAGAAAGCTTTTTCTAATCCTTCTTTAATTTTATCAGTTTCAATTTCGAATGTGATTTCTCCATTGTTTTTACCTGTTTTTTCAAATTTTGCTGACATTGTTTTCCCTCCGATAGAACAAAAATTTTATATTCGTACTATTTATATACTTGTCTATTTTACCGTATCATTACTAGATTGTAAATGATTATAAAAAAAAATTCAGAAAGCAAAAGCTTTCCGAATTTCTTATTTTTAATTTAATTAAAAATTAATCGTCAATTTCTGAAACGACTCCGGCACCAACAGTACGGCCACCTTCACGAACAGTAAATTTAAGACCTTTTTCAATAGCAACTGGGGCGATTAATGAAACTGTAAATGTAACGTTATCACCAGGCATAACCATTTCTACGCCTTCTGGCAATTCAATAACACCAGTAACATCAGTTGTATGGAAGAAGAATTGAGGACGGTAGTTTGAGAAGAATGGAGTATGACGTCCACCTTCTTCCTTAGAAAGGATATAAACTTCGCCTTTGAATAATTTATGAGTTTTGATTGAACCAGGTTGGGCAAGAACTTGTCCACGTTCAATTTGTTCGCGATCGATACCACGGAGTAAAGCACCAACGTTATCGCCGGCTTCACCTTCGTCAAGTGTCTTACGGAACATTTCGATACCTGTAACTGTTGTTTTAAGAACATCATCATGTAAACCAACAATTTCAATATCGTCTCCGACTTTAACTGTACCACGGTCAATACGACCTGAAGCAACAGTACCACGACCAGTAATTGTAAATACATCTTCAACTGGCATCAAGAATGGTTGGTCTGTAGGACGAACTGGTGTTGGAATGTATGAATCAACAGTATCCATTAACAATTCAACTTGTTTTACAGCTTCTGGATCGCCTTCAAGGGCTTTAAGAGCTGAACCACGGATAACAGGAATATCATCGCCTGGGAAATCATATTCGCTTAATAATTCACGAACTTCCATTTCTACAAGGTCTAATAATTCTTCATCATCAACCAAATCAGTTTTGTTCAAGAACACGATAAGGTAATCAACACCAACTTGGCGAGCAAGTAAGATATGTTCACGTGTTTGAGGCATAGGGCCATCAGTTGCAGCAACAACTAAGATAGCACCATCCATTTGTGCAGCACCAGTGATCATGTTTTTAACGTAATCAGCATGTCCTGGAGCATCGATATGTGCGTAATGACGTGCAGCTGTTTCGTATTCAACATGGGCAGTATTGATAGTAATACCACGTTCACGTTCTTCAGGAGCGGCATCGATTGAAGCGAAATCTGCTGCTTCACCGAAACCTTTGTCTGATAATACTTTACTGATTGCAGCTGTTAAAGTTGTCTTTCCGTGATCGACATGTCCGATAGTACCAATATTAACATGGGGTTTTGTTCGTTCGTAATGTTCTTTTGCCATGAATAAGAGCCTCCTAATGTTTTTGTAAGAATAAAACAGTTTTAGAAAATCTAACCCTGATGATTCTTTGTTTTTATTATACTACTTCCCCATTAAATAACAAAATACAATGTTATTTAATTAAAGAAGAATCCTTAAAATATTATATAGACTGTTTAGAGTTTTGTAAATACCTATTTAAAGAATACTGAAACTTTTTATCTCGTCTTAAAATAACCTGGTTAAATCTACACTCATACAACTAATCTAAGCAGAATTTTTGGATTCTTTATTAGAATATCATAGATTATTAAAAACGGCTAGCCTTACCTATTATTAATTCATTATTTCAGTTAATTCCTTTGAAAGGAGTTGATTCAATTCAATCATATTTTTTAAATCATTAGTCCCTTTAAAAGTAGATGCAATGCCTAGTTCGCTCTTTACTAGCTCAATCCACTCTTCTTCGACACCCGCAAATTTATCTGCGAAAGGATACATCATCCCTAATTTTAAATTTAACATATGATTCAATGATTTATTTAATTGGACGTCAATAGAGCCATCTTCATTTTTAGTTAACTGATTAATTTTCCGAAGAACAGGTTCATTTTCATTTGCGATCAAATTTTTCATTTCAATTTTTTTCTGCATCCCATCAATCCACAAATAATCTATTGCACCAAAATTACTAGGGATACTTTGAACTTCTTGTAACAAACTTGATTTGATAATTGGATGCACGTCTTTATCCATAAATATATTTTGACAAGCAGTTAAAAATTCTTTTTTAGGTAATTCTAATCCACTCTGCACAATTTGCTGCTGCCCAAAGAAATCAACGGCTCCTAAATGTGAGAATTGTCGCTCATTTTGTCGCAGTTGCTTATCAAACTTTTCACGATAATCATTTTCAGCACTTTCAACGATTGGCATTGCAAAAGATTGTGACTTAACTAATTGCCAAGCTCGAATAAATTTATTATTTTTCAATAAAACAGTTAAATAAACAGCAAATTGATTCCCTCGTTTTAAATAATCACTGTAAAATTCATCAGCAATCGTTAGTGCCTCCTCAAATTGAGCATCTAAAATTAACGCATTCACTAACAATTTATTTGTTTTAAAACTCCGATGACCCGCATAATTTTTTGTAAAAAGTTGTGTAGCTAACTGGTAATCTTTATCTTCTATCGCTTTTTTTGCCAACTGATAATTTTGTTTTTCTTGGTCGGGAAACGGAATGATTTCTGCCATAATATCCTCTATTTATTTCTAAAAAAAGAGATAACAACATTTTGTGTTATCCCTTTTTGATTATTTTTCACTACTTTTTGCATCACTTGTTTTAACTTCTTTAGGTTGAGCTGGTTTTCTGTGATATTGATTAATTTCCATGATTACAGGCAAAATAACTGGACGTCTTTTTGTCTGTTCATATAGAAAATGACTCATTTTTTCACGAACATCTTGTTTCAAGTGTCCCCAGTCAAATTCTTTATTATTTAAATTATCTTGTACTGTCTCTGAAACAATCTCAGCACTTTTTTCAATTAAATCAAGGCTTGTTTTTGTATAAACAAAACCTCTCGATGTAATTTTAGGTTTATTGATAATTTTTTTCTTTTTGCGGTCAATTGTCACAACTGCAATAAAAATACCATCTTCAGAAAGAATTTTACGATCTCTCAAGACAATGTTACCAATATCGCCAACACCAATCCCATCAATCATGGTATTACCTGCTTCAACTTGTGATCCTAAATTCATTTTACCATCTGAGTAACTTAAAACGTCACCTTTACCAGTAATGAAAATATGATCATATGGCATCCCTAAAACATGTGCCAAATCAGCATGTGCTGCAAGTAAACGGTATTCACCTTGAATAGGTACCAAATATTTTGGTTGCATTAAATTAATCATTAATTGTAAATCATTTTGCCCAGCATGTCCTGATGAATTTAACTCATCAGAAATAGCTTTTACATCAGCTCCAGCACGATAGATAAGGTCTTTTGTCTTGGCAACATTCGTTTCCATTGCTTTTGACGTTGTTGTCGTAATAAAGACAAGATCTCCTTCATGAATGTTAATAGCTGAATGTTGGTTCAAAGCCATTCGTTGTAATGATTTTAGGGGTTCGCCCATCTTACCTGTTTCCAATATAATGAGTTGGTCATCATCATATTTACTGATATCGCTCATCGGAACAATCACGTTCTCATCAGGTAAAATCAATTTGTTCAAATTCATAGCCGTTTTAACGATTTTTTCGACATCATGGCCAGTTAAAATGACTTTACGATGACTTTCATTAGCGGCATTTAAAATTTGTTGTACGCGTAATATATTCGATGCAACGCAGGCGACGATAATCCGTCCTTTTTGATATTCAAAAGTTTCATTGATATATTCGTCTATTGCACTTTCATTAACTGTTGGAAATGGATTTTCAGCATTAGCTGAGTCACTCAACAATGCCAAAACCCCATTTTTACCAATTTCGGCTAAACGGCCAAAATCTGTTTGATAAGCTGGTACTGCAGCTTGATCAAACTTAAAGTCCCCAGTGTACACAATTTGTCCTTCATCAGTACCCAAAACAATTCCCAATGATTCAGGAATTGAATGCGTTGTTTTAAAAAACGAAATCGTTGTTTTACCAAAATCAATTTCAGTTTGATCATCAACCACATGGAAGTCGTTAAACTTACTTGCTTTAGGGTCACTTTCAATATTAAGTTTTGCTAGAGCAATCGTTAGCTCTGATCCAAAAACAGGCACATCAAATTCACTCACGAAATAGGCCAAGGCACCAATTGCATCCGCATGTCCATGTGTTAAGAAAACACCAACAATGCGATCTTTATTTTCTCTTAAATAACTAAAATCAGGAATCACAATATCAATACCCAATAAGCCATTTTCTGGATACATTAACCCAGAATCAAAAATAAATAAATCTTCGTCCACTTCAACAACGTACATATTTTTACCATTTTCTCGAACGCCACCAAGTGGAATTATTTTAACTTTACTCATTACTTCACCTCTTACGTATTTTATATTTTTAATGTTTCTATTAGTTGCTTTGTTTCATTTTCAGTTAATGCTTGGATTGGTAATCGACACCCGCCGACTAAAATACCTTGATTATTTAAAGCAGCTTTGGCTGGACCAGGCGATGGAAAAGCAAAAAGGGCAGCCATTTTTGGCGTCAACTCTCTTTGGATATTCCCCGCAAGTTTAATGTTCCCGTCTAATACCGCTTGATACATGTTTGTCATTTCAGTACCAAAAATATGACTTGCAACGGAGATAACCCCATTTGCCCCAATCACTTTGGCGCTTAGACTGTCAGTATCTTCACCCGTATAAACAAGAAACTCATCTGGCGTTTGGTCAACAATATTACTCAAGTTTTCACTACCAGTACAGTCTTTAATACCAATGATATGCGGATTGGCAGACAATTTCACAATAGTCTCAACCGTCATAGTAACACCGGTACGACCTGGAATATTATAAATAAAGATAGGTAACTTCGTTTCATTTGCAATTGCTTCAAAATGCGCAATCATCCCTTTTTGATTAGGCTTATTATAATATGGCACGACAACTAAAGCTGCATCAACACCAGAAATACTAGCGACTTCATTTGTAAAATCAATTGTTTCCATCGTATTATTTGATCCAGTCCCTGCCATGATAGGCACTCTACCGTTAACAAAAACAACCGTTTTTTTAATTAAATTAAGCTTTTCAGCATCCTTTAATGTTGGTGACTCACCAGTAGTCCCATTTACCAAGATACCTTTTGAACCCGTCAAAATTAAATGTTCAATTAATTTTTCTAAGCGCTCTTCGTCCACTTGGTTCTGATCATTGAATGGCGTTACCATTGCAGTCATAATATCTACATTTTCAAACATCAGATTAACTCACTCCTTTCGTTATTATTTTGGAACTCTTAATAAATTTAATTCATGTAATTTTTCAGCAATTTGAACTGAATTCCAAGCAGCACCTTTTAATAAGTTATCGGAAACAACCCATAATTGGAATGCATTATCTTGTTCCAAATCTGCTCTAACTCGGCCAACAAATGTTTCTTTTTTACCCGTAGCGTTGATTGCTTGTGGGTATATTTGATGTTCTGGATCATCTTGTAAGACAACACCAGGCGCATCTGAAAGAACATTTTGAAGTTGCTTAACAGATGCATCATGACTCTCAATTTCAAACCAAACAGACTCTGAATGACTGACAACAACTGGTACACGGACACAAGTTGCCGTTACTTGAATAGCTTGGTCAGACATAATCTTCTTTGTTTCATGAATCATTTTCCATTCTTCATGTGTGTAGCCGTCAGTCTCTTCAAAAACATCAATTTGAGGTAGCGGATTAAAAGCAATTGGATAATGCTTTTTATCGCCAGAAGCCGGTAAAATATTGGCTTCCATTTCTTCACCATTGAGGTAAGCTTGCGCTTCATCTTTTAATTCTTGGATAGCTAAGTTTCCAGCCCCACTAACAGCTTGCATCGTTGTAACAACAACTTTTTTCAAGCCATAAGCTTTACGGATTGGCTCTAGCGCAACCACCATTTGAATTGTTGAACAATTAGGATTAGCAATTAAACCTTTATGTTCATAAAGGGCTTGCTCATTAACTTCAGGAACTACCAATGGTACATCTGGATCCATTCTAAATGCACTCGTATTATCTACAACAACTGCACCACGTTTAATGGCCTCGGGGGCAAATTTTTTCGATACGCCACCACCAGCAGAAAATAAAGCCAAATCAACGTTCTCAAAAGAATCAGGTGTTGTTTCTTCTACGATAACAGCCTGATCTTTAAATTTTAATACTTTTCCTGCAGAACGTTTAGATGCCAAATATTTGATGCTAATGATGGGTAAACTCGTTTCCTCAAGCATTTGAATCATCCTTGTTCCAACGGCGCCTGTAGCGCCGACTACTGCAACTCTATATCCGTCCATTGAAAAAAACCTTCTTTTTCTTTATTTGAATCTTAATTATACCATAAAATTTATGAACGTTTTACATTTAGCTCACTTCTACTAGACTTATCTTAATTTTTAAAATAAAAAAAGCAAAACTCCTATTAAGAGTTTTGCTTTTAGTTTTAACGACGAAGACCTAAGCGTTGGATCAATTCACGGTAACGTTGAATATCTTTGTTACGTAAATATGCTAAAAGGTTACGACGATGTCCGATTTTCTTCATCAAACCACGTTGTGAAGCGAAATCTTTCTTATGAACGCCAATATGTGCATTCAATTCGACGATATCTGCAGTAAGTACAGCGATTTGTACTTCAGCAGAACCTGTATCGCCTTCTTGACGAGCATATTCTTTCATAATTTCTGTTTTCTTTTCGTTTGTAATTGCCATTAGTGTTTCCCACCTTTCTGAATCTAAATGCCTAAAACCGAGTAAGTCGTCGGTGAGACGTCAACAAACTCAGTTAAAGGTTAATTGGAACAAACCTAACTTTACTAAAATTTATAGCATAATGCAAGCTTTTTGTTACTTTCAATCGTTACCGATTACTATCAAGTAAAAATCCTTTACAAGTTTTCATTGCATTAACTAATTTGGTTAGGTATAATAATGGTTGTTGAAATATTTGTTGAGAACCAATAAGGTGATCATGATAAGTGGAGGTGACTTAAATGCCAATTATTCAATCTGCAATTAAACGTGTAAAAACGAATGAAAAAGCAAACGTTAAAAATGCTGCTCAATTAAGCACAATGCGTACTGCTGTAAAGAAATTTGAACAAGCTAAGACTGCTGGTGTCGATAACGTAGATGCTTTATACAAAGCTGCTATTACTGCAATCGACAAAGCACATTCTAAAGGTTTGATCAAAGAAAACAAAGCTGCTCGTGATAAGTCTCGTATGGCTGCTCGTTACGCTAAATAAGTTTTCAAAAAAGTCCTAGTAGATGAATAGTCTACTAGGACTTTTTTTGTCTTATGCATTAACTCGATTAATTTGAAGCATAAATAATGAAAATAACCCCTCTTGATCCTGTTGCGTCGTTTTCATTGTTTTTTCTAAGTTAACTAACGCTAAATAAATTTTTCGTAAATCATTTCGCTTAAATTTTTTTACTTTTTGAAGTGCCAGTTTAATCCGATAAGGATGTACTTTTAAAACACTAGCTAAATCCCCTTGCGAATAGCCTTTATCTTGTAATACTTTTACTTGCAATAATAATCTAAATTGTCCGAGTAATATCGCATTTATTTTAATAGGTGCTTCATTCTGCAAAATTAAATCATGATATAACGTTACCGACTTTTCAATATTATTTGCAATAACAACATCTACTAAATCAAATATATTTTGTTCTAAAGTTTTTGAAATTAAACTTTCAACAGATGACAACGTAATTCGATGTGTCTCAAAATTATACAAAAATAATTTGGGTAACTCATTCATAATCGTTGATAATTTTGCATTTGTTCTTTCTAAAAATAAATCTAACGCATCTTTATCTATTTCAAACGACTTATTTGCCATTTCTTGAACAATAAATTGACGCGTCGCATGCTCATTCAAAGGTTGATTGTCAATCATTAAACTAGACTTTTTAAGGACTTTATTAATTTTTTTACGCCCATCTAATTCTTTATAGGGTGCCAATATAACCAAAATACTGGTTGGCTCTGGATGAGCTAAATAATCCAAAAATCCATTAATATCATGTTCAATTTTACTTTTTTTAGTATCTGATGTGAGAAAAATAGGATTTTGAATAAAAATAAGGCGCTTATCACCAAAAAAAGGAACAGACATTGCATCATCTAATGCTTTAGCCAAAGGAACTTCTTCCATATCATATTTACCCAAATTCATCGTTCTCTCTTCTTCAGGTATCAAATCAGTAAATGCTTTTTTTACATCTTCCATCAAATAAGTTTCATTTCCCAATACGAGGTTTACCGGTTTCACATTTTCAAGGGATAATGATGAAATAATTGTTTGTGAATTCATATTTATCAACTCTTTTCATTGTTAAAAACTTCAATTTTTTCTTTAGAATTCTGAAACTGACTAATTTTTATCATACCATGCTCTGCTGTACTAACAAATGGTACCCGATATTTTTTTAAAGTATCCAGTGTTTCTTTATGCGGATGGCCATATCTATTATTCTTTCCAGCAGAAATCACAGCTAAATTTGGTTTAATATGAGCAACGAATAATGGATCAGTTGCTGTCTTACTCCCATGATGCCCTGTTTTAAGAATAGACACGTGTAAATTAGGATATTTTTGAATAACCTTTTTTTCACCTGCTCGATCCAAATCACCAGTAATCAGATAATTGCGTTCTCCAATTGACCCTAGCAAAACAAGTGAATCCTCATTTTTTCCTGCACCAGCAGCAAACGGATGTAACACCATTAAACTGGAATCATATTTTTTACTTGCATCCGTCATAGGTATCAATACCTTAGGTGGCCGAGTCGACTGAATTTTTTTAATAAATTGTGGTAATTGCTCCATTCCAGACGGAACAATCATCTTATCAACCGTAATTTTGGTTAAAATGGAGGGAAAATTACCGATATGATCCGCATCTTGATGTGTTAAATATAAACAATCTAAATGGGTAATACCTTTACTGAGTAAATAATTAGCAATAACCCGCTCACCAGAAGTTTGATACTCTTTTCTAGTTCGCCAATCATCCATTTTAAAATGCACTTTCCCACCAGTATCTACCAATGTAATTTGTCTATTAAATGGTTTTCTTATTAAGGTGGAATCCCCTTGTCCAATATCAAAAAAGACAACTTCTTGTCGAATTGGAAAGTGAATCCACAAAAATATCCCTATATATAAGCTAATAAGCATTATCCAACGTCTCATACTCGACTGACGTAGAAAACAGCCAAGAGAACAAACTAAAAGCAAGGCACACATATATAAATTCGGTTTACCAAAGGTTATTGTCAACGGTAAACGCGCCAATTGATCACAAAAACCAATAAACGCACTTAATATGTGATTTATGACATCAGTTGCATATGGAAAATGGTGTCCAATTAGCCCACCAAGAATCACAATTGGCAGAATTAAAAACTCAAAAATAGGAATAATAAAGATACTAAGCACAACCGATAAAATATGCCACTGATAAACATTGAACAAAACAAAAGGTAAACTAAATAAATTTAACCAAACACCTGATTCAAGATTACTTTTATTTCCCATGAAAATTAATAACAGCGACATTAAATAACTAAGTTGTCCACCAAATGTAGCTAGCAACTGTGGTTCAATCAATAACCCAAGTAGTAAAGCAAGACACCAAACGACAATCCCTTGAACAGGCTTACCCATTAATTCACAAACAATTTGAACCATACACATAAAAATTGCACGTCGTAAACTGCTTGATTCTCCTGCGATAACTAAATAACATGGCAATAAGAAAAGTAAGCCACGATTCATGGTTTCTCGTGGAATGAATAGCCAATTTCCTAACATCCCTATTAGCATGACAAAATAATACACATGCAAACCTGATAAACAAAATAGATGAATTAACCCTAATTGCCTTATTGACGCTAATTCTTGGTTGAAGTCCTGTGTTTTTTCGCCAATTATCAAGGCATTTAAAAACTTATCTAACGGATGCGATAACGAATCAAAATAACTTTTTAAGTTCGCACGTATTTCATGCAATTTGTTCAATCCAGTCGCAATTGAAAATTTTTGCTGATCTTTTATTTGACTGTTAATCTTTACAACTGTGACATTATTATAAATAGATTTTGTTCGCATAAAGCTTTGATAATCAAATTCATTTTCGTTTGTTGCTGGCTTCATCGCCTGAATTTTAATGTCACTATTAATAAGTTGCGTTTGTTTATTTTGCTTAATTTTATCAAGCTCATCTTGTGACTTACAGCTATAAAAGCCATGAACTTTTTGAGAATCAGAAATTATCTGGCCTTCAAAGCTGACCAAATCTCCATTAATTGAATAATCATCAGGATAAATTTTTATCATGACCTGGCTGACTTCTTTTTCAACTAAAACCTGTTGCCGAACTTCTTTCGCATTAACGTAAAAATAAATGCCAAAAATCAGCATACAAATAACACACATATAAAGCGTTATGGGTCGTTTTAAGGCAATCATTCGGATAAAAATAATACTAGCAAATATAAGCCAAATAAGATTAAATGTTATCACCCATAGACTGCTTATTCCGACAAGGACTGTCACAAAAAAGAGATCAACTGCTTCAATTGATTTTATTCGGAAAAGATTTTATTCAGAACAATTTCTTCAATATAATTTTTATCAACTTTTACCTGTTCAAAACGAACATTATTTCTTTCTAATAATGAAATAGCGTAATCATCATTATGGTAATTACGTAAATAATGTATTTTCTTAATACCGGCCTGAAGGAGCATTTTTGTACACTGTAAACAAGGAAAATCTGTTACATAGATTTCTGAATTATCTGTTACTGAACCAAATTTTGCACACTGTAAAATGGCATTCATTTCTGCATGAATCGTGCGCACACAATGACCATCAACAAGATAACAGCCTTCATCTATACAATGTACATCGCCTGAAACAGCACCATTATAGCCACCCGCAATGATACGCTTATCTCTGACAAGTATTGCGCCAACAGATAGTCTTTCACATGTACTTCTTAATGATAGTAATGCTGCTTGTGTCATGAAGTATTGATCCCAAGGAATTCTATTATCAGACATTTTATGCATTTCCTTCTTTCATTTTTTTATAGTATATCAAAAATAGGTCTCTAAAAAAAGTTAGACTGCTAATGAGTCTTTAAGACTTTCAAACGTTTTGTCACCAATACCGCCAACTTCTTTTATTTCATCCGTCGTTTTAAACGATTGATGTTCTTCTCTATATTGTAAGATTTGTTCTGCTTTTTTTGGTCCAATTCCTGTCAATTCTTGCAGTTGTTCTTTTGTTGCGGTATTTAAATTAACCGTTGAATCACTAGCCGGCTTTTCCTTAGTGTCTGTGTCTGTATCTGAACTGGATTCTATCCCTCCAACAGAAGATGGCTGTGCATTGCTATTAGACGCTGCAGTTGCTTTTATTTCTCCTTTTGCCGGAACATAAATTACCATCTCGTCTGTCACTTTTTGAGCTAAATTAATTTGTTTCTGGTCCGCACTAGATAAAAATCCCTCAGCTAAATCAATCCCCTGACTAATTCTCATCCCCGTTTTCATTGTATAAATACCCGGTTTTTTTACATTTCCCTTAATATCAACAACAATCTTACCAACATTTGTAGTCTCCGAGTGACTTGAAACGGTCTTTTTCGAACTAGATGCCACACTATCCACATTAGCCAGCGTCATATCATTAGCGACACTACTTTTATGTTGTGTCACTAACAAATAAATACCTAACAAAATGACAGCTAACGCACAAATAAGGATCATTTTTCGATGTTCAATTCAACTATTTTTTATTTTATCCATTTTTTTCACCCCTTTCACCTCTTAAATACGCAAAAAAACGAATCTCATTGGACTGAGATTCGTTTTATTTTGTTTTTTCTAAATAATGCCGTGCATCATCAAAAGTTTTAACAGGAATAACTTTCATTTTTGTACCAATTTGCTTGGCCGTTTTCTTTGCTAATTCATAATTATTTAAAGCATCTGGGTCATTTTTGAGCTCTGCTTTAGAAAGCTTATTATCAGGTGCGAAAAAGAGTTTGGCGTGTTCTTTATCAGCAGCAACAATTTTTTTATCAATGCCACCAATATCACCAACTTCGCCATCAGCAGACATCGTTCCAGTTCCAGCAATCGTCCGATTATGTCGAATATCAGCTTTCGTTAACTGCGAATAAATTTGTAACGTAAACATTAATCCACCAGAAGGACCACCTAACGATGCTACATTCGCCTTAACCGGTATGCTCGTTTTGACATCCGTTTTATTGATTAAAGTGATTCCTAAACCAGGTGTCTTACCTTTATCCAACGGTATTAATTTCTTCGTAACCCTTTTTAAAACACCATCACGCCTAAATGTAACAGTCGTTTTTGCCAGCTCTTTTTTAGATTTAATATAAGTGATAAACCCTTTTTCACTAGCAAATTGCTTGCCATCAATAGCAGTGATGACGTCCCCAGGCTTAAGATCATGGTAGAAATTAGATTTAGTCAACACTGACATAACATAAACACCTTGAAATTTTAAGGACACTTTTTCGTTAGCCGCCTTAAAAGCAACAAACTTAGCCTGATTAATTGAGTCTGTCATATAATATTTTTGAAGCATATTATACGCTTCATTTGAACTGCCACCAGTCACATCTTCTTGCTTCAAAATCTCATTATACTTACCAAACAACCGACTATATAAAAGTGTCAAAGGTCTGGCCTTTTGAACATAAACCGTTGTCAGTAAGAAATCGCCCTTTTTATGATCTTTTTTGTTATTTACAACTAAGTGACTACCCACTGATTCCGCCGTACCAGGCGATTCAATATAATATGGCAATGGCACTGACAGCAAAATTATAAAGATAGCTATGCCCAAATAAGTAAAAATCCAGCGTTTATATCGTACCCAAAAAGACTTATTTTTCATGACGTTTTTCAATCATAGCTGTTTTAACATGTTCAGGTACCATCTTTGTAATATCACCATCAAACTTAAAAATTTCTTTCATTAAACTTGATGAAACATGCGCAAATTTAGGACTTGCTAACATTAATATCGTTTCAACTGTGTTATCTAATTCTTTATTCATCAATGCAATATCTTTTTCATATTCGAAATCTGCCGTATTTCTGGCACTACGAATAATTATTTTTGCAGATAAATCATGCATTAAATTAATCGTTAAGTCAGACTCAACAGCAACTACTTCCACATTAGGTAGTTTAAAAACAGATTCACTAATTAAATCTACCTTTTCACTAGCTGTAAACATAGCTTTTTTACTGGTATTCGTCATTACTGCGACAATCACCTTATCAAAAATCTGACTTGAACGAATGATAATATCTAAATGTCCATTAGTTAATGGATCGAAACTTCCTGGAAAAACGGCATTCATTTTAGTTCTCCTTTTGATAAATGGTTACCTGAGTAATACCATAATCTTGTCTTCTAAATAAATTAAAGCCAGAAATATCGTCAGGTAACTTAGCATATTGATCTGTTTCACAAATAATTAAAGCACGTTCATTTAATAACGCATTATTTTCTAACTTTTGAATCGTATCAATAATTTCTTGCGTCTTGTAAGGTGGATCTAAAAAAACGACATCAAAAGATTCTTTACCTTTTAAAAGGCCAATAGCCTTATCGGCATCTTGTTTATACACGGTAAATTTATCGTCTTCTTTTGTAACCGCAATATTGTCATTAATTGTTTTGATTGCTTGATATTGCCTATCAATTAAAACAGCATGCTCAATTCCTCGAGAAACTGCCTCAATACTTAAGCCACCACTCCCTGCAAATAAATCTAGCGATTTACCGCCATCAAAATAAGGACCAATAATATTAAACATTGATTCCTTAACTTTATCGGTTGTGGGTCTCGTTGCCATACCTGGGACCGCTTTTAATTTTCTGCCACCATATTCACCAGCAATTATTCGCATAATTTTTTACTCACTTTTATTTTTAAATTTTTCTTGATCTTCATCCGTTAACTTAAATGCTTTTTCACCCATCCGTGATCCAAAATCCATATCAATATCAGGACGATGAGAGACTTCTGTTTTTTTAACGAATTTCAAATTTTGAATTTTTTTGACTGTCTCGGGAAGGTCTTCTCGATTCATATATATCACAACATATTTCATTTTCTTTGAAATATACTGAATAATACCAAATCGTTTTAACTGCTTAATTTGTTTCATATGATATAAAAAGACAATAACACCTTGTCTTTTTTGAATAACTAATTTGATAGCATTTTCTTCATCAGGCATCTAACTGCGACCTCCTTTTTATTTACTATTTAATAATTCTTTTTTTCTTAAAGCTGATATGCTTAAAACTAAGCCAATACAGAAACTAAGAATAAGCATACTTGAGCCACCATAACTAAGAAATGGGAATGTTACACCCGTGATAGGCAACATCCCTGTTACCCCACCCACATTGAAAACCGTTTGTACTGTCATAAACATCGCAATTCCGTAACAACAAAGTGTATGGAAGGTGTCCTTGCTTTTAGACCCAATAAAAATAATTCGGCCAATCATCCCGAAAAATAATAGTAAGATGAAAATTACCATCACTAAACCCAGTTCTTCACCCGTAATTGATAAAATGAAATCAGTATAAGCTTCGGGTAAGTACCCTCGCTTTTGAATACTATTCCCTAGTCCAACACCAAAAATCCCACCATTACTGAGCGCATAATATGAATTTACTAACTGTTGCCCACTAGATTGCTTATATTTAAATGGGTCACTAAAGGACTCGAAACGGCTAGCCATATAAGCTAACGGACCACCAGCATTAGGCGAAACAGATTTTAATTTCGATAACAGCAGGACTAAGCCACCCATCCCTCCAACGGAAATCAGTGACGTAATCCCAATTGAGTACCCACTCGCCAAAATAATAAGGATAACCACACTAAGATTAATCATAAATCCACCAACATCTGGTTCAATTAAAATTAGAAATAAGGGTAATCCCACTGTAAGTCCATACATCATACGGCGTTTATATCTATTGTCGTAACTTAATTCTTTGTTTTCACGAAAAGCAACTTGTTGAGACATAAATAAGACCAAAAAAATCTTACTTATTTCCGCAGGTTGAACGTTAAAAAGACCCAGATTAATCCATCCTGCCGCACCGTTAACCGTTTTACCACTGACCACTACGTATAAAAGGGCACTAATGGATACCAGACCAAATAACATTATAAATCCAGAACTCTTAAAAAAATTAAGTTTCATTGCATACACAAATAAGGCAACTAATAAACCCAAGATAGCAAAAAGTAACTGCTTTTTTAAATAGGTTGTTGGATCACCACCAGCCATTTGGACTTTATATGAACTAGCCGAATAAACCATTACTACACCAATTCCCGATAATATAATATAAGGAATAAAAATAAAATAATCAAGATATTGTAATTTTTGTACCATTCTTTTTAAAATTTGCATTTTCAATCCAACTTATTTCTTCATTTTTTCAAATTTAGCATTAAAGTGTCCATTTAAAACTGACTCAAGATCCTTAATCAGTTTCTTACCCGTTTTCTCTTCAATGAGCTCACACTTCACTACAAAATCTACTTCACGAGAAAAACCGAATAATTGCGTGTCAATCACTTCTTCAAATGCAGGACAACTTAATAAACACAGCGTGTCTCGTTGTTTATTGACAAGATTTTTTATTTTATCTGCATCTTCTTGTAAAACAGTCATCACATCTTCTTTAGAAATGTTGTTTTTCATCGGTTTTCTCCTCTCGTAACTTTTAATAGTATACCATACTACCGCTTATCATAAATTAAAAAAAGAGTTAAAAATGAACTTAATCATTTTTAACTCTTTTTTTAATTATGCTTTTTTAGAATCTGTTTTATGTTGTTTTTGAGCTTTTTCACGCATATTTGTATTCAAAATACGTTTACGTAAACGAAGATTATTTGGTGTGATTTCCAATAATTCATCGGTGTTCAAGAATTCCAATGATTCTTCAAGTGTAAGAATAGTTGGTTTCTTAATTGAAGCTGTTTGATCTTTATTAGCAGAACGAACATTACTCATAGCTTTACCTTTAGTAATATTTACAGAAATATCACGTTCACGGCTACTTTGACCAACGACCATTCCTTCATAAATATCAGTAGTTGGTGTTACATAAATCGTTCCACGTTCTTCGATACTCATGATTGAATATGTTGTTGCTTTTCCGGAATTGATTGAAACTAATGCGCCATTACGACGACCAGGTTCCCAGTTGCGGATAACAGGTTTGTATTCAGAGAAAGTATGGTTCAAGATACCATATCCACGAGTCATTGAAAGGAATTGTGAATCATATCCAATTAAACCACGTGTAGGAGCTGAGAATGTTAAACGTGTTTGACCGTTATTACCAGTCTCCATGTTAATCATTTCACCCTTACGTTGAGCCATTGTATCGATAACACCACCAGAATATTCATCAGGTGTATCAATTTGGACACTTTCAAAAGGTTCTTGCATCTTACCATCAAATTCACGATAAATAACTTCTGGACGTGATACTTGAATTTCAAAATCTTCACGACGTAACGTTTCGATTAAGATTGATAAATGTAATTCTCCACGACCTGAAACAACCCAAGCATCAGGAGAATCTGTATCTTCAATTTTCAATGAAACATCAGTATGCAATTGTAATTTAAGACGATCTTCCATCTTACGAGCAGTAATGTTTTTACCATCTTGTCCAACAAATGGTGAATCATTCGTTCTGAATGTCATTTGAAGTGTAGGTGGATCAATACGCAATAATGGTAAAGCATCTTGATGATCAGTTGGTGTTACAGTTTCACCAACGAAGATGTCATCCATCCCTGAAACAGCAATCAAATCACCGGCTTTAGCTTCTTCAATCTCAACACGGTCTAAACCGAAGAAACCGAAAAGTTTTGAAACACGGAAATTTTGAACTGAGCCATCAAGTTTAATAACAGAAACTTGATCACCAACAGCGATTTTGCCACGGAATACACGGCCAATACCAACACGACCAACATATTCATTATAATCCAACATTGACACTTGGAATTGTAATGGTTCGTCACTATTATCAATTGGTGCAGGAATTGTATCGATGATTGTTTTGAAAACATCATCCATAGAATGTTTTTGTGTTTCAATATCTGGATCCATACTTGATGTACCGTTATAAGCACTAGCATAGATAACAGGGAAATCAAGTTGTGATTCATCAGCGCCCAACTCAATAAACAAATCAAGAACTTCATCAACAACTTCTTGTGGACGAGCGCCCATACGATCAATTTTGTTGATAACAACAATAGGTACTAATTGTTGTTCTAAAGCTTTTTTCAAAACAAAACGTGTTTGTGGCATTGTTCCTTCAAAAGCATCAACGACAAGTAAAACACCATCAACCATTTTCATGATACGTTCTACTTCACCACCGAAATCGGCATGTCCAGGTGTATCCAAAATGTTAATTTGTTTGTCGCCAACTCTAACAGCAGTATTTTTTGATAAAATAGTAATACCACGTTCTTTTTCAATATCATTTGTATCCATAGCACGGTCACTAATTTCTGAATGGCCGTCCAATGTATCTGATTGTTTTAATAATTCATTAACTAAAGTCGTCTTACCGTGATCGACATGGGCGATAATCGCGATGTTACGAATGTCATCTCTTGTTTTCAAGTTTGTTCTTCCTTTCGTTGGAGCCTTAATATTTTTACGAATAATAACTACAGTTCACTATTATAGCAGACAATTAACACACTTACTAAAAGTTTTCATACTTTTTCATAAATAAATCGCATAAAAAAACTGCGACTTGTTAGTCACAGCCACAACGCGATTCTACTAAAAACTATTGAGCAGTTTTAAAATGTCCTCTTGTGCGTTTTCCGTTGCTATTAATACATCTGCTGATTGTAACATATCAAGCTCTGTACCGTCAATTGTTTTCACCGTGATACCAAGAGTTTCTGCCAATATTTTACCAGCCGCAAAATCCCATGGTTTCAAGTGAGAAACGTACCCAATTTCTTGTCCACGCAAAATATGAACGAACTCAATCCCTGCACTACCGTATACTCTAGCACCAGAACTGTGCTTAACGATTGTTTGCAGGTGTTTGTAATCCATCATTAACATTGGTGAACTGCAACCTAATAAGCCATCCTTAAGCGATGTATTTTCAGGTTTTTCAAGTTTGTTTTCATTTGCAAAAACACCGGTATCTGGGCCACCCGAATACAAAACGTTATTCATAACGTCCATGATAAATCCCAATTTTCCAATACCATTTTCATAAATACCAATCATAATTGCAAAATGATCCTTCTGTTTAACAAAATTCATTGTGCCATCGATAGGATCAACAATCCAAACGGTCCCCTCTAGATTTGTGACATCATCCCCAAATCCCTCTTCACCAAGAATTTTTGCTTTTGGATCAAATGTTCTAATTTTACTGACTAAAAATTTTTCGGTTTGTTTATCCATATTCGTGACAAGATCCACTCGACTACTTTTTGTCTCGACAGACAATGGATCTCCGAATGCTAAAATAATATTTTCACGTGCTTCCCTTAGCCAACTTTTAACTTGACGATTAACTTCATCAATGTTCAAATCTTTCAGCTCCTTAGTTGATTAATTTTAATTATATCTCTTGTACTTTCCCTTGCAAATTTGATTGTCCGGTAGATGCTAAACCCTGATTCATCTTCGTAAGCTCTGCCTAACTGTTTTTCTTCCATTTTAGACGGAACAATTTTTTTGAACTCGCGATAGTTATAAAGTAATTCTTCGCGATCAACACCTGTGGAATTTGCTAATTCTATTGCTTTATAGAATTCACTAACAGAAATGATATCCTCGGTAGTCCAATGTGACTCTAATGGGTAACTAATTTTATTATTCATAGGTTAAACTCCTCTTATTTGCTAACGTATTTTTCTCATTTTAATCTATAACTCATTAAAGCACTAGACTTAAAATTAATTTATTTTATTATTTAAGATTCATTTTACAGCAATCTTGTAAAAACTAAAAGAATGAAACATGCCACCAATTTTCAAAACCCCACAGTATGATTATTTTATGCTACAATATACGGTAGAATATTAATTTGGAGGTATTATTTTGATTAAAATTACAATGAAAAACATCATTCGTGAAGGCAATCCCATTTTACGAGCTCGCTCAAGCGAAATGACTTTTCCGCTTTCAGATGATGATAAACAATTAGCACATGATTTAATGGAATTTCTAGAAAATAGCCAAGATGAAGAAATAGCTAAAAAATACCATCTACGTGCTGGTGTTGGTCTAGCTGCACCACAATTAGCCATCTCTAAACGAATGACTGCCGTTCTAATCCCTGGACCAGAAGGTGAAGAACCCACACTTAAACAAGTCTTAATCAATCCAACTATTTTAAGTCAATCAGTTCAAGTTGCTGCACTTTCAGAAGGTGAAGGCTGTTTGTCAGTTGATCGAGACGTCCCTGGTTACGTTCCCAGAGCCGATCGAATCACCCTTCGTTATTTCGATCTCGAAGGCGCTAAACACAAGATTCGCTTAAAAAATTATGAAGCAATCGTTGTTCAACATGAAATCGATCATTTAAATGGTATCCTCTTCTTTGATCATATTAATGATGACAAACCTTTTGCAATACCAGATGACGCTGTCATGCTTGAATAATCATTGAAAAAAAAGTTCCTTCAATAATTGAGGGAACTTTTTTATTTGCCTTAAAACAAACTATACTTTCTTTAAATCTTTAGTGTACAAAATGGTTTCTTCATTAGCTAAGTAAGCAACGTCTAAATGTAAGATACCCTCTAGATACCAGAGATCTGTCACTTCAAACGCCGTTTTAGCCTCCGCATTTTTTTTAACAAAAGTCATTTTTTCAAATTCTTCAAATAAATCCAAAAAGTTTTTTCTTATTTTTTCAATCTCTTTTTTTGAAGGATCCTTCATTTTAAATTGATACTCAAATACCATAACTTTTTTGCCCCAAACTTTTGAAACAATTTCTGTCACTTTTAAAAGCCCTGAATCAATCCCATACCCATTCTCCTGAAGATGATTCAAAGCAAATTTAACCGCAGCATCAGTTATGTTTTTGCTTTCATTTTTAAAAACAGTAATCCGTCTATTTCTCTTTAATCGACCATAATTAAGAATGATACTAACAATTAGAACGATTACAATAATTATCTTCACTATCATCCACATATGAAATACCACGCTTTCTTATGCCATAATTTTCTACAATTATACCATGTCTATTAAAATTTATCCTTTATAAGCCCATTGAGGTCTTACAATTCTATACTTAAATAATAATATATGATAAAATATAAATTATATGTTGTGCAAACAACCCCCAGTTCGGTTTCTAATTTTCATTCCAAATCATTTTAAGCAAAATGATATCAATTAATTTAAAGGAGTTTTACACATGATTTTTAAAGTTTATTATCAAGAAACACAAGATAGAAATCCACAAAGAGAAGAAACAAAGTCACTTTTCCTTGAAGCAGGTTCTGAAATTGAAGCTCAAAGTATTGTTGGTCACCAAACAACACATAACATTGAATTCATCGAAACATTATCAGAAAAAGCTTTAGCATACGAAAAGGAAAATCCGGCTTTCAAAATGACGGAGTTTTCTGAATGAAAAAGATAAATGTTAAAAATAACGAAACTGGTGTTTTCGCAGTCGGTGGTTTAGGTGAAATTGGTAAAAACATGTATGGTGTTCAATTTCAAGATGAAATCATTATCGTCGATGCGGGCATTAAGTTTCCGGAGGATGAATTATTAGGAATTGATTACGTTATTCCTGATTTTCAATACCTAGTTGCCAATCAACAAAAAATTAAAGCATTAGTTATCACCCATGGTCATGAAGATCATATTGGTGGTATCCCTTACTTATTAAAACAAATTAACGTACCGATTTATGCTGGCCCCTTGGCTTCCGCATTAATCAAAGGAAAATTAGAAGAACATGGGTTACTTGCCACAACAGAAATGCATGAAATTGATGAAGATACTGTTCTTAAATTCAGAAAAACAAGTGTGTCTTTCTTTAGAACAACTCATTCAATTCCAGATACCTTAGGTGTTGCAATCAAAACGCCGTCCGGTAACATTGTAGTCACTGGGGACTACAAATTTGATCTGACACCTGTTACTAATCAGCCGCCTAACCTTCAAAGAATGGCCCAACTTGGTGCTGATGGTGTTCTCTGTTTACTATCTGATAGTACAAATGCTGAAATTCCTAATTTCACAAAATCAGAAAGATTTGTTGGGAAATCAATTCGTCGAATTTTTGAAAAAGGTGAAGGTCGGATTATATTCGCTACTTTTGCATCAAATATTTCTCGAGTTCAACAAGCTGCTGAAGCTGCCGTTGCCAAAGGTCGTAAAATTGCCGTCTTCGGACGTAGTATGGAAGCTGCAATTGTCAACGGTCGTGAATTGGGCTATTTAAACATTCCAGATGACGCTTTAATCGATGCACGCGATATCAACTCATTGCCTGCAAACGAAATTTTGATTCTATGTACTGGTTCACAAGGCGAACCAATGGCTGCACTTAGCCGTATCGCTAACGGAACTCATCGTCAAGTTTCCATTCAACCTGGCGATACCGTTGTCTTCTCAAGTTCACCAATTCCTGGTAACACAATTAGTGTTAACCACGTTATCAACGAACTTTCAGAAGCTGGTGCAACGGTTATTCATGGTAAAATAAATAACATCCATACTTCTGGTCATGGTGGCCAAGAAGAACAAAAATTAATGCTTAGCTTGATGAAACCTAAGTACTTCGTCCCTGTCCATGGTGAATATCGAATGCTTAAAATTCACACAGGCTTAGCTGAACAAATTGGTGTTCCAAGAGAAAACAGCTTCATCATGGAAAATGGTGATGTTTTAGCTTTAACGAGTGATTCTGCTAGAATTGCTGGTCACTTTGAAGCTGACGATATCTATGTTGATGGTTCAGGTATCGGCGATATTGGTAGCACTGTGTTAAATGATCGACAAGTTCTTTCTGAAGAAGGTCTTGTCGTAGTCGTGGCAACAATTGACATGAAGAAACATGAAATTCAAGCAGGACCTGATTTATTATCACGAGGATTTGTCTACATGCGTGAATCTGGTGAATTAATTAACCAAGGTCGCCGTCGCTTATTCCGTGTCATGAGTCGCTTATTGAAAAACGATAAAATTACGGAAGCCATGATCAATGATGCAATTGTTGATGACTTACAAAAATTCTTATATGAACAAACTGAACGTAAACCAATGATTTTACCAATGTTAGTGATCGTTTAACGAAAAAGGACAACATTTATTTCAGAATGTTGTCCTTTTTTTGTGCAATCACAAAATTAAACTGGCGTTAACGCAATTTTGTCTTTAAATTTTTATAGATTTTAGTTATACTTGTTTAGTGTCTCATTAAGGAGGGAAGCTCATGCATCAGTATTTTATTGTTGTCAACGAATCTGCTGGAAGCGGTCATGCTAAATCAGTTTGGCAATCCATCAAAAAAGTTTTAGTAACACAACAAATCAATTTTAACGCGCATTTAACAAAATATACTGGTCATGCTTCCCTTTTAACGGAAAATTATGCCAGACACTATCAGCCTGAAATAAATAATACTCATATTATACTAGTCATTGGCGGCGATGGTACCTTAAATGAATGTATTAACGGCGTTAAAAACGCTGACACATTTGATATCCCTATTGCTTATATCCCCGCCGGATCTGGAAACGATTTTGCTCGAGGCGTTGGCATTCCTAAGTCACCACTAGTGGCACTTGAACAAATATTAAAGACAACTTCGCCTAAGTTATTAAATCTTGGCGTTCTACAAGAATTTTCACGTCATGAAAAGAAATACTTTGTTAATAATGTTGGCATAGGCTTTGATGCCCAAATTGTTAGCATCGCAAACCAATCAAGCTCAAAAAAAATATTAAATAAGCTCCATTTAGGCTCGCTTACCTACTTAAGTGCCTTGTTGAGCACCCTATCAAAACAAGGCTCATTTCCGGTGACCGTTCACGTTAATGGTCAGCGAAAATTCTATCAAAATGCGTTTCTTTTAACAACATCCAATCATCCCTACTTTGGTGGTGGCGTTCCAATCTTACCAATGGCGGATCCCGCTAAAAATAATTTAGATTTAATTATCATAGAAAAATCGAGGACCCTTAAATTACTCTATCTAGCTATTTTAATGTTTTCTGGTAGACATGTGACCCAAAAAGGGGTTCATCACTTTACATCAGATAAAATAAAACTTACCGTCAACTCTTTAGAATATGGTCAAATTGATGGTGAAGATTTAGGCACACGTTTCTTTGAAATCACCTATACGGTCTCATCGTATCCATTCTGGATTGCCTAAAAAAGCTTAATTACCTCTGCTTAATTACCTCTAATGAGATAATTAAGCTTTTTTCTATGGGTGCACATTTTCCATCCCAATCATGGGATCGATTGAACCATCCATAATATTAGTCTTCGTTAAAACAAATTTTTCAATGACATCTGGCATAGGCTGAACGACTTTTTCCACTTTAGTAGTCGTTTTTTCTGCTTGCATAGGCTCAGTCACCTCAACCACTTTTTTGATATCACCATCAAAAATCTGTTCAATGCGTAATAACAAAGTGGTTTTTCGGTTAGCTGATTCATTCTCCACACACTCTTCAAATGATCGCTCTTCGCCAAGTAAAATTAACAACTCACTAGCCCGTGTAATGGCAGTATAAAGTAAATTACGTTTAAGCATGCGTTTATATTGCGAAACCATCGGTAAAATCACCATTTTAAACTCACTACCCTGCGACTTATGAATGGATGTACAATAAGCCAACGTAATCTTCTGCCATTCATTTCGTCTGTAGGTCACTTCGGTTTGGTCAAACGCAATAACGAGTTCATCAACCTTATCCTCGCTATCTTTCGCCAATGTAATCCCAACAATTTTTCCAATATCACCATTAAAAACGTTATTCTCAGGACTATTAACCAGATGTAATACTTTATCGCCAATTCTAAATTTTTGATCTCTAAAAAGAACTTCTTTTTGTCGACTATTTTCCAGTGGATTCATAATATCCTGTAACATCTCATTCAAGCGATTGATACCTGCAGCCCCACGATACATCGGTGCTAAAACTTGAATATCACTTGACGTAAACCCTTTAGACTTAGCTCGCTCGACCACCTGTTTAATAATGGATTCAACTTGGTATTCACGACTTGCGAAAAATGAACGATCCTTTTGATTTTGCGTAAAATCAGCGGGTAATTCACCCTTTTTAATTGAATGCGCAAGTGAAATAATGGATGAACCGTCACCTTGACGATAAATATCCGTTAGTTCTTTTCGTTCAAGATAATCACTTTTTAATAAATCGTAAAAGGTTTGTCCAGGTCCAACTGAAGGTAATTGATCCTTATCCCCCACCAAAATAACTTTCATATCCGTAGGTATCGCATTCAGTAACGTATTCAGTAAGTAGGTATCAACCATCGACATTTCATCAATAATTAATAACCCACCTTCTAAATCTCTCGTTTCAACGTCATTAGTTGATTCTCTACCCGTTAAACCTAAAAGTCTGTGAATTGTGCTGGCTGGCAAGCCCGTTGTCTCAGTCATTCTTTTTGCAGCTCGACCAGTCGGCGCAGCTAAAAGAATTGGGAACGTTTGTCCTTCACCATAACTATTAATATCAAGAGAAAAGTCATTTAATTCAGCGAACAATTCAACAATACCGTTAATAACAGTCGTTTTCCCTGTTCCGGGCCCACCTGTTAACAAAAATACTTGCGCTTGCATCGCAGCTTTAATGGCATCAATCTGTGATGCCCCATAATTCATATCAAGCTTTTTCTCAATTTTGCGAATTGCTTTATCAAGGTCTTTTTCTGCTAAGCCGGCTTTTTCTTTACCTGATGACAGCAATCTTTTTAAATGTTCAGCAATTTGATATTCTGCATGGTATAAGTTTTTCAGATAAATCCGTTGCTCATCACCCACAACCATCCCAGACTTAGCTAGATTAATGAGTTCTTTTGAAATGGCTTCTGGTTCAATTCTAACGCGTCGACTACTCTCCAATAATTGTAACGAAGCCGTCATCAATGGCTCTGCCGTTGCATAAGTATCGCCATCTTGTTGACATAAATCATTAATACTTTGTAAAATACCGGCTTGAATGCGCCCAGATGAGTCAGCCGCAAAGCCTAATTCTTCAGCAATTTGATCTGCTTTTTTAAAACCAATATTTTCAATATCATTAACCAATTGATAGGGATTCTCTTGAATAATATCCAATGTTTTTTCTTTATACGTTTGATAAATGGTTGCAGCTAATTGGCTCCCAAATCCAAAACCATTTAAGCCAATAATAATTTGTTCCATCCCATTATTCACTCGAACGGTTTCTAAGAGTGTTGTTTTCTGCTTATTCGATAGCTCTAATGAATCAAGCACCGTATCGTCTGCTAATATCTTATCAATCGTTTGCGTCCCTAACTTGTCAACAATTGCTTCCGCCGTTTTTTTACCGATTCCCTTAAATTCCGCACCAGATAAATAAGTGATGAGCCCCATTTTTGAAGTCGGCGTTTCGTTTTGATAATTACTAGCTTGAAATTGCTTTCCATATTTAGGATGTTCCACTTGTTGACCATAAAAACGATAAATAGCTTCTTCCTTAATATCAGCAAAATTCCCAGTAACAACCACCTCATCTTCCGGCCATTCCAAATTACTTTCAACGCTGTGAATTAAAATCACTTTGTAAAAACTATCTTGGCTTTGAAAAAAAATGGTTGCAACTTTCCCAACTAAATAAGCTTGGGCATCATCGTTTTGAGAACCATCATTAAATAAACTTAGTTTCTGAGCAACCATTCTTTCACATCCTTCTTATTTATCACGTAATTTTATAAAGGCTTCTATTTCACTTAAGCGTTGTTTTTGAGCAGCAAAATAGGCTTGATCTGAAGCTTTAGCAAGTTCAAAATAGGGCTCAAATTCAAGGCCTAAAACCATATTGGCAAGACCTCGTTGAAAGTTAGCTTTTGCCTGATGCGCATCTACTTCAAGCACTAAATCGTAGTAGCGTGCCGCATTTTCAAATTGACCTAATGCCAAGAAAATATCCCCAATTAATTCATTGGTATCCGGATTTTTAGGAGTTATTTCTTGCGCCGTAATAGCGAACGCCAAGGCTTGTTGATACTGTTCTTGCGCCATATATGATTGAGCAAGCATTAAAAAGGCGTTTTCTTTCATTGCTTGATTTGTTATTTTTTGAAACGATTGAATGGCTTCAGAATAAAGCTCCGCCTCATAAAAGACATTACCAAGGCCGTATTGCAATAAATCACTTTGCCCATCAAAATGTGAGAGTGCTTTTTTATACAATTCTTCGGCCTGAGGGTAATCTTTTAATTTTGTTAAATAACTGCCTAGTTCATAATAGGCCTGTTGATTATCTGGCTCTTGTTCAACCTTTTCAACCAATTGATGAATTAGCTGTTTTGATTCTGCTTCTTTTTCTGCTCTCTTACTCATTGTTACTCCTTAAACGACATCACTTTCGTCGCGCTCTCTGTCTAAATAACTCGTATCATTCCATTTAATTAAGTTAAACTCAGTACCATTTTTAGTTTCTAAAATAGTGGTGCTGGTATTCGATAAACCACCATGTTTACGTAAGTCTTTTAAAGGAACCCCTAATAAAGTTTGAATCAAGGCCCCAAGCGCAGCTCCATGACTCACAATCAAGATATTCGCATCCACATTATTTTGTGCCACAATTTTTTTAATGGTTGGCACCATTCGTGCTAATAAAGTTTCAAAAGTTTCACCATTAATATTTTTAGGATCATATTTATCTGGGTGGTTACGGAAGGCATCAAGCTCTGCTGGGTATTTGACCGCCACATCAGTAAACGCCATCCCTTCCATCTTGCCTAAATGGAATTCTTCTAAATGTGCATCTAAAACGACGCTTAATCCTTGATTCAGTCCAGCATTAAGCAAATCTGCGGTATCTTTGGCCCGTTTGATGGGACTTGAATATATCGCAGCAAATTGCGTTGTTTTAAGCGCGGTAATCAGTTGTTGAATTTCAGTATAACTTTGCTTCAATAATGGTGAATCACCATTTGCACCTTGATATCTGCCTTCAAGATTCCATTCTGTTTTACCATGTCGAATAAAATATAGTTTAACCATCAGTCAATAGACCCCTTCGTTTTTCATCTCTATTATATTATGCCACAAAAATAAAAAGGCACCAACAAAACATTTGTTTTGTTGATACCTTCATTAATTTTAAACGTATTGTAATTGTTTTGAACCTTCATTTGAACTTTTAAATGCAGCATCAATGATACCACTACCTAAGCATTCTGCGCCGTCATAGAAGACAACAGCTTGTCCAGGTGTAATGGCACGTACTGGATCGTCAAAAGTAACGGTCGCTTCTGTATGCGCGTCATTTAAATGAACGGTTACGCCGACATCTGTCTGACGATATCTGAATTTAGCAGTGATATGGAAATCATTACCAAAACGATCAATGGGTGAAATGAAACTTAACTCTGAAGCTTCAAGATAATCTGCGTAAAGCAAATCATTATGGTAGCCTTGACCCACCATCAATGTATTCGTTGCTAAATCTTTCCCAACAACGAACCAAGGATCGTTACCTTCACCTGTACCACCAATACCAAGACCTTTACGTTGACCAATAGTGTAGTTCATTAGGCCGTAGTGCTCGCCCATTTTAACACCGTCAACTGTCATCATATTACCTGGTTGTGCAGGTAAATATTCGCCAAGGAACTTCGTAAAGTTACGTTCACCGATGAAACAAATACCGGTTGAATCTTTCTTCTTTGCAGTTGAAAGACCTGCTTCTTCAGCAATTCGTCTCACTTCTGGTTTTTCAATGTTTCCGATTGGGAACATTACTTTTTGAATTTGTTCTTGTGATAATTGGCTTAAGAAATAAGTTTGGTCCTTGTTGCTATCATCACCACGTAACATATGCATAATCCCGTCAGCATCTTGCTCAACTTGTGCATAATGTCCCATTGCAATGTAATCAGCGTCAAGTTCCATTGCATAGTCAAAGAATGCTTTGAACTTAATTTCTTTGTTACACATCACATCAGGGTTCGGTGTCCGACCCTTTTTATATTCATCCAAGAAATAAGTGAAGACACGGTCCCAATATTCCTTTTCAAAATTAACGGAATAATAAGGAATTCCGATTTTGTTGGCTACTTTAGCAACATCTTTGTAATCTTCCGTTGCCGTACAGACACCCATTTCATCCGTATCGTCCCAGTTTTTCATGAAGACACCGACAACATCATAACCTTGTTGCTTTAATAAATAAGCCACAACTGACGAATCGACACCACCACTCATCCCAACAACGACACGAGTTTTACTATTATCTGGCATACTATCACCATCATTTCAATTAGATTCTGAAAAAATCTACGATTTGAAGGTCGCACTATTTCAGTAAATACTATTATACCAATAATTTGAACTAATACAAGCCTAGCGTGTCGTAAAAGGTTGATTCATTTATTGCATCCATTAATTTTTTATTTTATTCTGACTTACTTTAAAATCTACCTCTTTACCTAAAAATACATAATCTGCTGAAATTCCATATAGTTTTTCTATTTTAATTAATAAATTCATTGGAATATTTGAACTATCTTTTTCATAATTCACTAATAATGTTGCATCTATATCTAAAATTTCCGATAGTTCTTCAACTGTACAACCTATATGTCTGCGTAAGTCACCTAGAGTCATTTGAAACATTTCATTTCCTCCATTAAATTAGCAACGCACTAATATATGTATTAAATCGTAATTCATCATCAATCAACCATTTATTGAAAAGTTCGAATTAAGTAGGTTATAATAACAAGAACAAAGAAAGCAAGAAGGAGATGTCCTATGGCAAGAGGTGAATTAACGCCACGAGAGATTGAAACACGACAGATTATTTCTAATAATATCAATAATCTATTATCTAAAAAAATAAAAAACAAATAGATATTTCCAATTCTACAAAAATACCAAAAAGTACCTTAACGGGGTATGTTAAAGGTACTTCTACACCAACACCCGGTAATATTCAAAAAATCGCTGACTTTTTCAATGTTCCAAAATCTTTTATTGATCCACGTTTCGCAAACATCAAAAATGATACATTGAATATTATTCGCATTCCTGTCATTAATCAAGGCCCTTTTAATGGCCCAATTATTTCAGATACAAATATATCCAATTATATTAGCGAAACCGCTGAATCGATTCCTACAGACAATTTATTCTATTTAAAAGCTGATGATGAATCTATGGCACCAACTATTCCAATGAATAGTGTCATATTAATACATATGCAATCAACCATTGAAGATGGTGAGATTGCCGCTATATTAGTTAATTCTGATTCAAAAATCATTTTAAAACGAGCTAAATACCAAAAAGATACTTTAAATTTACTATCTGATAATCCTGCCTTTGATCCAATTATTCTTGATAATTCGGCTAAAATTTTGGGTAAAGCAATAATGTTAAAAGTTCAGTTATAATTCATTTTTATCTAACTCATAAATTTTCAAATATAATAACTATCAGGTCACAACATTTAAGATACAACAACGCCTTGACATAATTCTGAGCCTTAACTAATATTTTACGCACTAAATCCCATTATATTTTTGATGTATTTTGCATTTTCATAAGTTGTTAATTTTTCAAGTAACAAAAAAGCAGCCTTAAAAGCTGTTCCAGGATTAACAGACGCAATAACTTTTCCCTTTGTCTGTTTGATAACGTTGTATTGCGGCAGACTGTCTCTGAAACCACTCAATTGCTTAAAACCTAAACTAGTTGGATAAATATAGGATGTGACTGTTTTACCTTTAAGGATGTTGGCCCGTTCAAACGATAAATCGCCATAACAAACAGTAACAGTCGTTATTATTTTATTATGTTCATTAAAATAATTAATGGTCTTAGTAACCTCATCTCTAAAAACATCATCATAAAAATGAGATTCCTCAAAACCACCGGGAATAACCAGCGCATCAAATGTATCTAACTCAATTTCATGCAACTGATATTCAGGTTTTACTTGCATATTCCATGTACTTTTTACAATTGGATGCAAGCCCACTGTCACAAGCTCAGTTGAATGGTCTCCTTCCATCATATTCCAGCCCATCACATCGGTAAAAACGCCAGCTTCAATTGCTTCAAACCCATTTGGCAACAATAACATTATCTTACTCATGGTTAAATCCCCTCCTTGTTAAAATTATTATATACGAATTAATTCGTACTGTAAACGTTTTTCCTGAGATTACAAAAAAAGCCTACTCATTTTTTGATTAAAATGAGTAGGCTTTTTAATTATTGATTCTATTAATTATTAATAATGCGATTAGTTTTTCTTCAAGACATCCCGATCAATCAGCTGTCCAATCACATAATTAAATTGTTCAGTTTCAGATTTTTTATCTTCATCTTTAAAAATATTAACTGCTTTAAGTCCGTTCGCTGTTGTCGTTGACATTTTGAACCCACTTAAAGATTTATCAACAATAATTTTAACTTTAATTCCTTGATTAAAAGGTGAATTAGGATCTAAAGATCTCTCCAATTGAAAATTGCCTGCTTTAGTTTCTGCAAACCCTAAATCTCTTAATGTGTATTTTTTTACATTAAGACTTAACTCATAAGTTGCTGTGTCTCCCAAAAGTTGAACGCTTTTTTCAAATGCCATAATGAACGACCTCCTATTTTTTTAACCGATTAACGATTCTAGTAAGTTGACTGACAAACAGATCAATTTCTTCAGCCGTATTGTCTTTTCCGAAGCTCAAACGGATAGATTCAGCCACTCGTGGGCTTTTTTCACCATACATGGCTATTAACACATGAGAAGGTTCCAAATTACCCGCAGTACATGCAGAACCACCAGAGACGGCAACACCAGCCAAATCCAAACGGGTTTGTAGGACTTCGGTTTGAACGCCTTTAATCCAGATATTAAAGACATGTTGTAAGTTATCATCCGAAAGTAACCCATTAATTTCAAAATCAATCTGATTAGCATGTAAGCCTGCTATAATTTGTTGCTTAAATCCCTGATATTTCACTTGACGTGCTTTTTTCTCATCATCAGAAACCAATGACACTGCTTTAGCGAAACCTGCGATGGCTGGTACATTTTCTGTCCCCGCACGTCTTTTATCTTCTTGCTCTCCACCTTTAACAAATGATGGGAAAAAGACTGATTCTCGTTTATACAAGAAACCCAAAAACTTCGGACCATTCAATTTATGCGCTGATGTTGATAACAGATCGATATGATCTGCATTAACATCGATATCCAATAGACCATATGCTTGAACTGCATCCGTATGGAACCAAGCTTGATGATCTTTCAAAATCTCACCAATTTCATGAATCGGCATGTGACTCCCCGTTTCATTGTTTCCCATCATAATTGACACTAAAATCGTATCATCCCTTAAAGCATTTTTAAAATCTTCCAGATTAATAACACCATCTTCATTAACTGGTAGATAAGTAACTTCAAAGCCAATGGATTCTAAATACTGCATCGATTTTAAAATAGCCTGATGTTCTACTGCTGTCGTAATTAAATGCTTTCCAAGTGATTTTCTTTGAATTGCGGTCTGCATAATAGCCGTATTATCACTCTCGGTTCCACCACTTGTAAAAATAATTTCTGAGTCCTTGGCATGAATACTGTCAGCAATAACTTGTCGACTATCGTCAAGCACCATTCGTGCCGAACGTCCAAATTGGTGAGGACTTGAGGCATTTCCAAAAGTATTCTTCATAACATCTGTCATGACTTCAATGACTTCACTAGCCATTGGTGTAGTTGCTGCGTTATCTAAGTATATTCCTGACATTAATTTTCTTTGGTCTCCTTTAATTTAATAGGGATAAAATCATTTGAGCTGATTTTTGGCCAGCTTCAATAATAAACTCGTCAAATGTTTGACCAGCTTCTTGGTCGGCAACATCTGACATGGCTCTCACAATGGCAAATGGCACGCCAAATTGATAGGCTGCCTGACCAACTGCTGCACTTTCCATTTCACTGCAAAGCGCATCTGGGAAATGATTAAGGATGACGTCTGTTTGTTTCTGACTAGCAATAAATTGGTCCCCTGACACAATAAGACCTGGTTTGATAACCAAATCATTATCTTGCGCTGCTTTTTGAATGGCAGCATTTAAACTTGTATCTGCCAAGAACTTAGTTGGTTGCTGTGGTAACTGGCCAATTTCGTATCCGAATGCAGTTGCATCAACGTCGTGATAAGCAACCTCCGTCGCTAAAACAACGTCACCAATCTTAAGGCCTTGGCCAATCCCACCAGCTGAACCAGAATTAATCACTGCTGTTACACCGAATTCGGCAATTAAAAGTGCAGTTGTCATTCCTGCTTGAACCTTACCAATACCTGATCTCACCAAAACAACGTCATTTTTGTTAATTTGGCCAGTATAAAAAGCAATCCCACCAATTTCTTTATCTGTTCGATTTTCTAAATGACTCCTAAGTGAAATAATTTCTTCTTCCATTGCGCATAAAATACCATATATCATTATTCATGACCTCCGTTTTATATTTAGGGTAAAAAGAATAAAATTAAAAACACAATCACAATTGCGACTACTAGAATACCAATGGTCCAATTCAAAGCGCGATTTAATCGATTCTTTTTAGGTGTTTCATTTGGTTGTTCTGTGAAAGAGCTTCTTGTAGGATACTCATCCTGTTCTTCAACCCGTTGTCGTTCTTTCTGACGAGATTCAGGCTCATTCTCTAATTCTTGTAATCTTTGGTACTCACTTCTTGATAATTTTGTTTCATCATCCATGTCTCTCACCTTTTAATCGTTCGATTTCCCAATGGGCAACCGCTAAAATAGTTTTAACATCTGTGATTTCACCAGATTTAATCTTAAACTGAACCTCATCAAACGTCAACTCAATCAAATTTAAAAATTCATCAGTATCTTGCGGTAGCTCAGTCTCCACAGGTTCCAAACCAGTTGCGTTAAATAACGTTAAATACTCATCAGCAAAGCCTAATGCAGAATGGAATCCATAAATTTTAGTTAACTGTTTTGCTTTATAGCGGGTTTCTTCATTAAGTTCACGTGTCGCTGTCTCAATTAAGTCATGATCAGCACTATCAATTTTACCAGCTGGAATTTCTAAGGATGTTTTTCTAATGGGTGCTCGCCATTGATTAACTAAAACAATCTTGTCTTCATCCGTTACCGCCAGCACACCAATAGCGCCATGATGATGCACGATTTCTCTATGCGATTGTTCACCATTAGGTAACGCAACTGTTTCATTGACAACTTCTATGACATGGCCTTTAAAAATTGAATCTTCAGCTAAAACTTTTTCTTCTAAATTCATTTAATTACCTCGTCATCTTACTTTATTTAGTTAAAATATTGCTTTAAAAAATGGGTTACTTTCTTTTGGTACCCAACATTATCTTTGGTAAACGAAGCACCATGTTTTGCACCTGGCACAACAAAGATTTCTTTAGGTCCTTTTGTTGCCGCAAAATTTTTGTAAACCATCTCAGTTGGCACAAAAGTATCCGCACCACCATGAATAAATAACACTGGTAACTTATTCTTGTGTAATTGCTTAATTGAACTTGCTTCATAAAATGAGTAACCAGCCTTCACTTTAGAGATGAGACTAGCAACTGGAATGATTGGAATTTTAGGCAAATGATACATCTGTTTTAACTGATAAGTCAGCTCATCAGCCACACTTGTATAGCCACAATCTTCAATAATAGCCTTCACTTGTGTTGGTAACTTCTTCTCACCACTCAACATCATGACCGTAGCGCCACCCATACTAATCCCAAATAAAGTGATTTTTGCATTTTTACCTTGATAATCAACCACTTTGTTAAGCCACTGTAAATTATCTTTTCTTTCTAACCAACCGTAACCAATATACTTACCTTGGCTTTGACCGTGTGCCCTAGCATCTGGCGCGATAACGTTATATCCCAGATCATGATAAAAATGGATAAATCGGACCATTCCCTCTTTATTGCTCATGAAGCCATGTGCCACAAAGACCGTTTTTTCCGTTGTTTTGTCCGCTGGCACATAAATTGCTTTAAGTTTTAAATGATCTTTGGACGTGATTTCCCAATTTAGCTTTTTAACTTGTTTTAACCATGCATTTTCTTTCTTCACTTCGGCACTGATTGGTTCAGGCTTAATAAATCCTTTAGTGGTCGGTGTTTCAGCATAATTAAACAAATAGTAACTGATTCCAAAAATCACAAGACCAATTATTAAAAGTGCCATACAAATTCCGATAAGCCATTTTTTCATTCATTTTCCCCAAGCGTTTCCTTTTATTTTAAATTAAAAAAAGGATAAAAGACAGTCATTTATGCCCCTTATCCTAATTAAATTATACGATACTTGCGATAAAATCTAAATAAGCATCTTGTTCATTCGTTGGAACCCATTCTGCATTAGAAAAATCACCAATCATGGCAGCATCTAAATCAACCGTCACATTAGCAACATTAGTTGCGTTCCCAATTAAAGACATCCAATAATTGCCTTGCTCCGTTTGATGCACAATCGTTTTAACCATTCCACCAGGATTTTTAACCTTTATTTCAGTTTCAAAAGGCACTTGGTCATGACTCAATAACACAAACATTAAACTTGAAGCAGACATGGCTGTCCCACAAGCATTTGTGAAACCAACCCCACGTTCATAGGTTCTAACAAAAATAGAATTACTCGTTAATTTTTCAACAAAACTGACATTGACGCCATCAGGGAAATAAGGATTCTCACCATTTAAATAAGTGGCAATTCTTCCAAGTTCTGGGCCTTCCAATGTTTCATGATCAACAAACGTAATTAAATGTGGATTAGGCACCGAAACAGCTGAAAATTTTAACGTCTTTGAAAATTCAGGCACAATTTCATTAATCAACGTTTCTCGGTTCAAAAATAGTGGTAATGTTTCTGCCGCAAAACTAACGGGTGAGATTTCCACGTTGTACGCAGCGACGTCTGACTTCAAGTTTGGTGCTTTCTTAACCTTTAAATCAGCGTGCATCGTCTCAACTTTAAATTCTGTTTTTCCAAATTGATTTTCTAAATAACGGCCAACCGTTCTCAAGCCATTCCCACACATGCTTGCTTCTGTCCCGTCAGCATTAATCACTCTCATTTGGCCTAAAACATCAGTATGCGCTGATTTATTAACAACTAAAATACCATCTGAACCACCATGTAGACCAGAATTTCGGTCACACATTTTAATGGCTAAATTTTTTAATGCTTCATCAGATAAAGGGTTCTCTAATTTCGTTTGATCTAAAAGAAAAAAATCGTTTTCTGATCCATGTACTTTTATTAATTGCACATTAAACACCTGCTCTCACTGTCATTGTATAGCCTATATCTTACCCTATATTTTAAAATTTGTAATCATTTTAGCTCAAAAAAAAGAATAACTTGACGTTATTCCCCTTTTGACTTATTTAATTTTCAAAACCTTCTGTAACTGCTTCTGGATAACTTGCTTTAACAATTGTTGTACAACGATGACAAAGTGTTGGTAATTCAGGATCCTCACCAACATCTGTTTTAACCATACGACATCTTTGACAAACTTCCCCAGTTGCAACTTCAACTTTAACAGCTAAGCCATCAAATTTAGTAGCATCCTCTGGTGCATCATCAAATGATAGAATATCCAAAGCAGACACAATCAATTGTTGACGAACATCTGTATCGAGTGCATCAAGTAATGCTTTGTCAGAATCAGTCACATATAAACTAACCTTTGCTTCGAATGATTTACCAATTAACTTCGCATCACGCGCATCCTCTAAAGATTTTAAGACATATGAACGAATCTTCATAAAGGCTTGCCAATTTTCAACAATTTTAATTTCACCATCAAAATGTGACACTTCTGGCATTTCACTTAATTGAACATAGTCTTCTGGTTCTTTCAAATAGTCCCAAACTTCTTCAGTTGTATGTGGCAAGATAGGTGTTAACAACTTCGCCATTGTCATCACAATCTGATAAAGAACTGTTTGCATTGAACGTCTTTCAAAACTATCTTCAGCTTCGATATAGACAATATCTTTTGCAATATCCAAATAGAAAGCTGATAGTTCATTTGAAATAAATGTAATGACTTTTTTATAGATTGCTAAGAAATCATATTCTGCATAATCATCTAAAACTTCTTTTGAAAAGGCATTTAATTTAATTAACATATATTTATCTGCAGATGCTAAATCATCAAACGCAACGGCATTTTTACTTGGTTCAAAATCAGTTGTATTAGCCAAGATGAATTTAAATGTATTTCTAATCTTACGATATGTTTCAGAAACTTGTTTTAAAATGTCCATTGAAACAGCGACATCTGAAGATGTATCTGCAGATGCTGTCCATAAACGGATAATTTCAGCCCCTGATTGTTTGATAACTTTGCTTGGTAAAATAATGTTACCAAGTGATTTACTCATTTTATGGCCTTTATCATCAAGTACAAAACCTTGTGACATCAATTGTTTGTATGGCGCAATCCCATTGGTTGCAACAGATGTAATAATACTTGAATTGAACCAACCACGATATTGATCTGAACCTTCCATATATAAATCTGCAGGATACGTTAAGTTATCACGTTTTCCTAACACACCTCGATGTGAAGATCCTGAATCAAACCAAACATCCATAATATCTTCTTCCTTGGTGAAACCACCGTTAGGACTATGTTCACTTGTAAATCCTTCAGGAAGTAATGCTTTAGCATCATGCTTGAACCAGATATTTGATCCATGCTCTTCAAATAATTGTGCCACATGTTCAATCGTTTCTGGTGTAATAATAGGTGTGCCATCTTCTGCGTAGAAGATAGGTAATGGGACACCCCAAGCACGTTGACGTGAGATTACCCAATCGCCACGGTCTCTAATCATGTTGTAAAGACGGACTTTACCCCATTCATTTTTGAAATCAACTTTATCAATTTCTTTTAAAATATCATCACGGAACATTTCAACAGATGCAAACCATTGTGCTGTTGCACGGAAAACAACTGGTTTCTTTGTACGCCAATCATGTGGATAACTATGCGTAAAGAATGATAATTTAAGTAAATGACCATTTTCTTTCAATTGGTCTGTCACTAATGGATTAGCTTTGTCATAGAAGATACCTTCAAACCCAGGAGCCTCTTCATTCATAACACCTTTTTCGTCCAAAACAGACACAACAGGTAATTTGTATTTTTGTCCAGCAATAAAATCATCTTCACCATGTCCTGGAGCTGTATGCACAAGACCAGTACCAGAATCTAAAGTAACATGGTAACCAAGAATAACTAATGATGTCCGGTCATATAATGGATGTTGAACTGTCATGTATTCCATATCGCGACCAGAAAATTCTTTTAAGACAGCAACATTTTCCCAATCAAATTCTTCTTTTAAAACACTCAAACGTTCTTCAGCAACAACATATTTTGTGCCATCTGCATCAATTTGAATATATTTATAATCAGGATGTACAGCGACACCATAATTAGCTGGGATTGTCCATGGTGTGGTTGTCCAGATAATCATTTTTGTATCAGTATCTAAAATATCTTTGCCATCAACGACATCAAATGTAATATACATTGATGGTGATTTAATATCTTGATATTCGATTTCTGCTTCAGCCAAGGCTGATTCTGATGATGGTGACCAATAAATTGGTTTTTTACCTTTATAGATATAGCCTTTTTGAGCCATTTCACCAAACATTCTGACTTCTTCAGCTTCAAATTCAGGTTGTAACGTCATGTATGGGTTGTCCCATTCAGCTGCTACTCCTAAACGTTTAAAGTCTTCACGTTGTAAATTAACTTGTTCTAAAGCATATTTTTCACAAAGTTCACGAAATGCAGCTTTTGACATTTTTTTACGATCGACACCTTGTTTAACCAATTGTTGTTCGATTGGTAGCCCATGAGTATCCCAACCAGGAACATAGGGTGCTCTGAACCCCATCATTGATTTTGAGCGAACAATGATATCTTTTGTAATTTTATTCAAAGCATGTCCCATATGAATATTTCCATTAGCATATGGAGGACCATCATGTAAAACAAAGCTTGGTTTGTTCTCATTCAATTTTTGGCGTAATTCATAAACATTATCATCATTCCATGCCTCTTGTCGTTCAACCTCTTTAACGGGCAAGTTTCCACGCATTGGAAATTCTGTTTTACCTAAGTTTAAGGTTTCTTTCATTTTCATAGTATGAACTCCTTTTAAAAGTTATTTTATTTCATTATACAAAAAAAAGACTCCGTTACAAGGGACGAAGTCTTCGTGTTACCACCCAAATTTAGAAATACGACTTCATAGAAGCCCTATTTCACTCAACCATCGTGGTAACGGAGATGAATCCGATTAAACTTACTTATTATTTCAGTTTAATTTAACTCATTGAGAGGATAAATTATATAACAGTGATTATCGATCTTACACTATCATCGATTCGCTAAGAATATATCATATAATTATTGTTCTCAAATCTAGTTGTTATCTGGGAAGATAACCATTGTATCTTGATCATTTTTTTCAGAAATTTTATTGTCATCTGATTCAGCAATAATTTCAGTAACAACGACATCATCATTATTAACTGTTTCTTTAATTTCTTTGGCTTCACGTTTTTCTTTATCTTCTTCACGTTTTAAAACGTCTTGAATTTCAGAATACGTACTTGTTTCGCCTTGTTTTAAAATTTCATCCCAATCAGAACTTTTAACAACTTCTAATTGTGATTCCATCATAACTTTGAGACGTTGACGGAAGATACGTGCTTGTTTCTTCAAGTCATCCGTTTCAACAGCTAATTTTTTAGCTTTTTCTGAAGCCATATCAATAATATGTTTAGCCTTTTCGTTGGCTTCATCAATAATATCATGACCTTGTTTTTGTGATTCTTTGTTAATAATTTCAGATTCACGTTTAGCATTAATCTTAACACGGTCTGCAGCTTCTTGGGCAACAATAATTGATTGGTTTAATGAATCTTTCAAATCATTAAAGTATTCCAATTTTTCATTACTCGTTTTAACTTCATCAGTTAAATTTTCGTTTTCTTTCAAAGTTAGTTCGTAATCTTTAATAATTTTGTCAAGAAAATCATTAACTTGATCTTGATCATAACCTCTTAATTTTACGTTAAATTCCTTATTGTGAATATCTAATGGACTTAAAGTCATTTTGCACGTCCTTCAAAATTTATTTTTTTAATACTGATAACTCTAATTTATATTTATCTTTTCTAGTCTTACCTGCAATGAAATCTAATTTAATTCGACCGAATCCACGAATTGATAGAACATCAAACTCTGCCAATTCATAATCAGGCTTATCAATAACTTGCCAATTCAAACTCACTTTTTCAGAATTAACTAAGTTTTTAGCATTTTGTCGTGACATATTATAAACAGCTGAAATAACTGAATCAATTCGCAATGATGCAACCAATTCGGATTGTGATTGCCATTCATCTATGACAGTAACGATTTGAGAAAAATGAATTTCTTCAAGAGAAACTTTAATTTTACCAATGCGATCAATTTGATTTATCAAATAATCTGCCATTTTTTTCTCAACAACAACCTGCCATTGCTGGCCATCCGTTAAAATATCTCCAATAACTTCTCTATCCAATCCTGCATTAGCCAATGTACCCAAAATTTGACCATGCTTCAGCGTCGCAAATTTGACTGGATATTTGATTTCAATGAGTTGTAAATCAAAATCACTATCCTGAACATCAAAATATGCTGGATAAAAAAGCAATCTTTGTCGCTCAGCATTTTCGGTACCACCAAACAATTTCATACTAATTTCATCATTTTGACCTAATAGATAAGTTGCTATATGAGCTTCTCTAGGATTTAAAAAATGTGTTAAAACAGCTCTATATTCTGATTTGGCTTGTTCAATATAATCCGACAATGTATCAATAATGTCTTTTTCATCAGCTCTAAAATGTTGGTAAATGATGTCATTCATATTACTACCCTCCAATTAAAGGAGAAATTAACGTATTTAAAAGTCCCATAATACCATTTTGAATAAAACCTAATGCAATAATCGCGATAATTGGTGAAAAACTAATACCACCAATTGCCGGAATAAAGCGATCAAAAAATGCAAGATAAGGCTGACAAATTCTACTTAAGAAATGACCAACTGGTGTATTATACGCACCCGGAAACCATGACATTAAAACATAAACAAAGAGTGCCAGCTCATAAGCATTGAACGCCCATCTAATGACCCTAGCCAGAAGTAGAATTAATTCAATCATAGATACACCTCGATTTTTCTTTTATTCGAATGTTTCAAAAATATTATCCGCCATGTTTCCTTCAACAATAAATGAGTTCGGCGTACAGAGAAAAATATTATCTCCAATTCTTTGAATTGTTCCATTAACAGCAAAGACGGTTCCAGACAAAAAATCAACAATGCGTTTAGATTGAACATCATCCATCTTTTGAAAATTGACAACAATTGCTTGATTTTGTAACAAATGCGTTGCCATATCTTTAACGTCAGAATAAATTCTAGGTTCAAATAAATTAATTTTTTGTGGCTGGCTATGCTTACCATTGATTGAAACAACCTTATTACTTTTATTCAATGACGAAGTCTGCATAGACTCTTCAGCTTGATAACCATCATTTTCAAAATCATCATCATCTTCTGCTAGTCCAAAAAAACGACCAATTTTTTCAAAAGCCATAATAACTGTACCCTCCCCACTGATTCAATTTACTTAATCTTTACGACGTCTTCTGAAAAATGGTGGTGTACTTAAACTGTCATCATTACCGGCTGATTCTTCATCATTACTGATATCATTTTTAAAGACATCAAAGCTTGGCTTTTCAACATTGTCAAACTCTGTTGATTTCTTTTCTTCAGGTTTACTTGATGAATGCATAATATCCCAATCATCAAAACGATCTTCTTGTTTTTCAGTTGGTGTTGCTTTAGGCGCATCAGTTCTTGGTAATGTTCGTGTATGAACGGTTGCTTTTTTTTCTTCTTTAACATCATCAATACCAGTTGCAATCACTGTTACAACAATTTCATCGCCTAAATCTTCATTGATTGATGTTCCAAAAATAATATTAATTTCATCAGATGCTGCTTGTGAAATGATTTCAGAAGCTTCTTGCGCTTCAAAAAGACTCATGTCAGCACCACCAGTAATATTTAATAACACTTGTTTTGCACCATCAATTGAAACTTCTAATAATGGTGAAGAAATTGCTTTTTTCGTTGCTTCAGCAGTTCTATTTTCACCAGTAGCAGAACCAATTCCCATCAATGCAGTCCCTTGATCAGCCATCACTGTTTTAACATCGGCAAAATCCAAGTTAATTAAACCAGGTGATGTAATTAATTCAGAAATACCTTGAACACCTTGACGTAAAACATTATCTGTTTCTTGGAATGCTTCAAGCATTGGTGTCTTCTTGTCAATAATTTCAAGTAAACGGTTGTTAGCAATAACAACTAATGTATCGACTTGATCTCGAAGATTGGCAATTCCCTCAGCAGCAAAACGACTACGTTTTGGTCCTTCAAATGTAAATGGACGTGTTACGATACCCACTGTTAAAATGCCTTGATCTTTAGCAATCTTAGCGACAACAGGAGCAGCACCGGTACCGGTACCACCACCCATTCCAGCAGTAACAAAGATCATATCTGCGCCGTCAATTGCTTCAGTGATTGCTTCTTCACTTTCTTGTGCAGCTTTACTTCCAATATCTGGCGTTGCACCAGCTCCTAAACCACGAGTTAATTTAGGTCCTAATTGAATTTTAACTTCTGCTTTTGAACTTTCTAATGCTTGAACATCAGTATTCAATGCAATAAATTCAACACCTGAAACGTTTTCGTCAATCATGCGATTAACAGCATTACCACCAGCGCCACCGACACCAATTACTTTGATTACTGCGCCTTTATCTTCACTTGAGTCCAAAGAAAATTCCATTACTTACTTCCTCCTGTTTAATCGAAGAACCCATTAAAAAAGTTTTTAACTGATTCTAAGGTATCCCCCGATGTTTTTGGTTTTCTAGTTTTTTTAACTTTACTTTTTGCTTCTTGCTTTTTAAATTTGTCACTGTCTGGTTCGACAACATTATAATTTGCTTGATCAATATCAAGTCCCATTGCACTCTTTGTTAACAATGTGACTTCATCTTGCCCAACCGCATAATTAATCAAGCCTAAAGCTTGAGCAAACGAAGGATATCGTAGTCCCATTTGGTCTGGAACATAGGTTTTGACTTGAACTTGTAAAATCTCAGATGCAAGTTCTGCAATGCCTGGTAAAGCTGCAAGACCACCAGTCAGAATAACACCGCCTGGTAAATCCAATGCCTTGATAGCATCCAATGAATTTTTTATTTTACTCAAAATTTGAGAAATTCTTGCTTCAATAATCTCCGATAAATATTTTTCAGAGATATTAATTGGTTCACTTTGACCAACAACATCAACTGGAAAAACATCCTCTTCTGAAGCTAATTCAGAATTGGCAAAGCCATAATTACGTTTCAATTTTTCAGCATTTTCGACAGAGGTATTAAGGACCACAGAAATATCTTTCGTGACAAAATCGCCACCTTCTTGATCTACATATGTAAATTTCAACTTATGATCGTGAATCACAGAAGCAGTCGTTTGACCCCCACCAAGATCAATAAGTACGGTACCAAAATCTCTTTCACCATCTGACATCGCAACTGATGCAAGTGCCAATGGATTTACGATTGTTTCTCTAATTGTTAATCCAGCGTTTTCAACACATTTTTTCAAATTATGAATAATTGTTTTAGGCCCTGTATAAACGGACCCATGCATTTCTAATCTGACACCAATCATACCGCGTGGATCTTTAATGCCATCAAAACCATCAACAACGAATTCATCGGCAATGATATCGATCATATCTCTTTCAGGTGGTAAATTTTGAACTAATGCTGCACTTGCAACATTTATAACGTCTTCATTTGTAATTTCTTTTGATTCATCTGAAACGGCAATCATACCGTTACAAGGAATAATTTGTAATAAATTAGCAGGAATGCCAACATGTACTTCACTAATTTGAATATTTGCTTTTTCTTCAGCTTGTTTAATCGCTTTTTGGACTGAAACAACTGCTTTATCAATATCGACTATAATGCCTCTATTTAAGCCTGCTGAACGTTCATTACCGATACCAATTACATTCAACTGGCCGTTAACATATTCAGACACGATAACTTTAATTGATGTTGTTCCAATATCCAACCCAACATATATACCTGCTTCACTCATTTGAAAAAGAACCTCCCTTACAGTATAATTTTTAATATTATTTTTTATAAGATATAGTACTCATATTTTACCACAGTAAGACCGCATTTAGAAAGGATATAACAACGTCTACATCAGTTTCGTTAACTTTTCTTATTATCTGGATAAGAATATGCGCCAACTTCCAAATCAATGACATTTTTTTTCTTCAATTTTGAGGAAATACTTGGATAAAAGGCCATTTTATTTGCAAAATCACCAATATTTGCTATGACTTTATTGCCATCATTCATGTAGATGTAAATTCTTTGATTATTCACTTTTGATGGATTGTAATCAATTTCTGAAATACCATTTCTAATTTTTGCTGGCACTTTTCGATATTGTTTGACCATTTTTTGCAATAAATCGGTCTGATTAAACTTTGAATAGGTTGGATAATTACCTGTGGGTTGTGCAAATACTCGACTCCCAATTGCACCATTCAAAAATAATTGATAATATTTTTTGTCTTTAGCAATGTACCCCGCAAGATCATATTCAGTAATTGAAAGCTTGATATCATTCCACTTTTTGCGACTAACTGTTAACGATTTCACTTGTGGTAAGTCACTTTTTATCGCCTTTAAAGTCGATTTATTATTAAATAATGCATGCGACAACGGATCATTAACATGTAATTGACTTGCATTTTCAACTTGTTGTTTCGATACCGTTTTTTCACCCGAAATACCTATTGTTCGTACTTTGCTTAACGGCGACACAAAATACAATGCAATCAGCCCAATCACTAAAAATGACCCAATAATAATGGTCATTTTTTGATAAAGCGCATGGTGCTGGTATTTTTTTAATTTTGGTAAGCGGTCACTAATTGTTTTGGGATTACCAAAAAAATCAAAACGTTTACTTTTATTTTCTTTTTTACCTTGTAAGGCCTCCCAAGGTGTCAATTCAGTTTTTCGACTTTTAAAAAATTTATTTTTTGACATCTTTTTTGGCCTCCTAGATTATTTTTTTGCTTTAATTAAATCTACCATTACCGCAATTAATTTATCAGCAGCATCTGGTACACCCATTTTGCGTGAATTAGCAGACATCTGCATTCTAACGTCATCGTTAAGCATCAATTCATCGGCAACTTCAATTAATTTCGAACCCGTTAAAGTATCTTCAGTAATGAGTTTTGCTGCATGATTATTAACCAAACTCATCGCATTTTTCGTTTGATGATCATTCGTGACATAAGGGCTAGGTACCAAAATAGAAGGCAACCCAAGTGCCGTAATTTCAGCTATACTTGTCGCACCCGCACGACCTAAAATAACAGAAATATTGCTTAATAAATTAGGCATATTATTCAAGTAAGGTTTAATAATAATATTTTTATTTAATGCCACACCATTTAACTCAGTCATAATTTTATCGTAATGAACATTACCCGTCACAAATAATACTTGATAAGGTTTTTTATTCAATTCTGGAATTGCATCAACCATCGCTTGATTAATTTTCGCAGCCCCTCTTGAACCACCAAAAACTAACATTGTTGGAACATCATCTACTAATCCATACTCAGATAATGCTTCAATTTTCTTCTCATTTACCACTTGTTGTGCACGAGGATTCCCGGTGAAAACAACTTTTTTCTTTGGAAATTGATCTGCAACAGATTCAAATGAGATGGCTACTTTATCAACAAAGTAACTCAAAAATTTATTTGTAACGCCTGCAACACTATTTTGTTCATGAACAACCGTTGGAATATGCATTCTAGCAGCAGCATAGACAACTGCACCACACACGTACCCGCCTGTCCCGATAACGATATCTGGTTCAAAATCTTTGATCATTTTTTTTGCGTCTTTTACACTCTTTAAAAATAATTGAATCGTTTTAATATTTTCCATTGATAATGATCGCTTAAAGCCCTGAATTTTAATGGTTTTAAATGGAATACCATTATCCGGAACAATGCGACTCTCAAGTCCTTTTTCAGTCCCAATATATAAAAATTCAGCCGTTGGATCTTTTAATTTTAACGCTTCAATCAAGGCTAAGGCTGGGTAAATATGCCCACCTGTTCCACCACCAGAAACAATAATTTTCATTTTAGTTATCCTTTTCTTGCATTAGTTTTTCAACTGCATCTATATACTCATCACCACGTACTTCAAATGATGGATATTGATCCCAACTAGCTGCTGCCGGTGACAACAAAATAATATCATTGTCAGCGCTTAATTTATAAGCTTCCGGTACAGCCGCAACAACATCAGTCACTTGCTTAATTTCGGTAATCCCCGCAGCTTCACCTGCACTTCTCATTAAATCAGCAGTTTCACCGAAAACAATCATTGCCTTCACATGTTCTTTAAGAACAGGAACTAATTTTTCAAATGTAAATCCACGATCTAACCCACCAGCCAACAAAATAATTGGTTGTGAAAAACCTTTAACAGCCATCTCAGTTGCTTCAATGTTGGTTGCCTTTGAATCATTATAAAATTTACGATTATGCCAGACACTAACAAACTGTGTCCGATGACGCACACCCGTAAATGTTGATAGAACTTCTTTAATAGCCGAGTTTGTTACACCTTTAATTTTAACAACCGTAATAGCTGCAAGCGCATTTTCAATATTGTGCTCACCAGGAATATTAATATCAGCTGTTTTCATAATTAATTCGTCTTGATAATAAATATTGTCATCCTTTACGTAAGCACCTGTTTCAATTTTGTCTAATCTAGAAAACGGTACAATTTGGGCACGGCTTGCTTTAACAAGTTCATGAAGTTCTTCCAAATCCCAGTTAACAACAAGAAAATCATCTGAATCTTGATTTTCTGTTATTCTCATTTTTGCTTTCACATAGTTTTCACGTGTTTGATGATAATCAGTATGTGCTTCATAAATATTAGTAATAACTGCAATCTCAGGCTTTAACTGATCAATACCACATAATTGAAAGCTCGATAATTCTGTCACAATAATATCATTTTTAGTTGCTTTTCTTGCCACAGAAACAGATGGAATACCAATATTACCAGCCATGAACGCCTGCCCTTGTTTTCTCTCTTGATTCAACATCAATGAGATTAAAGTCGTAGTCGTTGTTTTACCGTTCGTTCCCGTAACACCAATCATTGGTGCCTCTGAAATTTCGTAAGCAAGTTCTGGCTCCGTAATGATGGGTAATCCTTTTTCCATTGCTTTAGCAATCAATGGATTTGTATATGGAATGCCAGGGTTTTTTACGACTAACTCAAAATCCTCATCTAGTAAAGAGAGTGGATGACCACCAGTAATCACTTTGATACCTTCAGCTAAAAGTTCCTTTGCTTCAGGATTGTCATCAATCTTCTTATGATCGTTCACAGTCACGAATGCGCCTAAATCTTTTAATAATTTTGCAGCATTCAACCCACTCTTTGCTAAACCGACAACTAGAACTTTTTTATTTTGATAATTCGTAATTTTCTTCATTCCAATTAAATCTCCCTTTATAAAATAACTATTAACGTCAAAATTGCAGCAATTAAACCAATCGTCCAAAAGACAATATCAATCTTCCATTCATTCCAACCACTCATTTCAAAGTGATGATGAATTGGACTCATTTTAAAGATACGTTTACCGGTTAATTTGAACGAAGCCACTTGTAAAATAACACTTGCCGTTTCGCAAACGAAAATAATCCCAATGAAAATCAGCGATAATTCTTGATGTAATAAAATTGAGACAGTCGCTAATGCGCCACCTAATGCTAACGAGCCCATGTCTCCCATGAATACTTTAGCCGGTTTATGATTAAACCAAATAAACGCAATTAAAGCACCAATGACTGATAAACAAAAAATAAGGACATCTTCTTGATGCTGGGCTTGTGCAATAACAGCGTATGCACCGAAAGCAATAATTGCTTGTCCGGAAACTAAGCCATCAATGCCATCAGTTAAATTAACGGCATTAGAAAAACCGACTAACCAAATAATAATAAAAATGGCATAGAGAATCCCAATTGAGACTTCACCGAATCCCCAAATATTAATTGAAAGAGGTAACTTTTCATGCATATAAACAGCTGTTAAAATGATGCCACCAATGATTTGCCCTAACAATTTTTGCCAAGCTTTTAAGCCTTCATTTTGTCGTTTGAATAATTTAATACTATCATCCCAAAATCCTAGTACAGCATATAAAAACAAGATGAAAACCATAATCATTGTTGATGGCGTCATGGCATGAGCCCATAATGATGTCCATATGGCTGTAATAATAATGGCAATATTAAAGACAAAGCCACCCATAGTCGGTGTCCCCGACTTTTTTTCATGCCATTTTGGTCCTTCTTCTCTAATCATTTGGCCTTGTTTGCGCATTCTAAAGTAGCCAATAAATAATGGCATAAACATAAATGTTAATGCAAAGCCACTCACCAATGGAATGATCATTTCTGGTTTTGTCATTGTCTTATCCTCACTTAATTGTTATTTTTTATTTAGTGCTTTCGTTGCTTCTTCAACATCGTCAAAATGAACTTTTTCTCGACCAAGAATTTGATAATCTTCATGACCTTTACCGGCAATTAAAACAACATCACCTGGTTGTGCTTTCTTGATTGTTTCAGCAATTGCCTCATGTCGGTCCATTATAACAGTCGCACGATTTTCTGGAATCCCCGTCAACATATCAGCCATAATTTGTTTAGGATCTTCAGTTCTGGGATTATCCATTGTAAATACGGGATAATCACTATGATCTGCAGCAATTTTTGCCATTTTAGGTCGTTTGTTCTTGTCACGATCACCACCGCAACCAACAATACAATAAATTTTGTTTTGAGCAAAGTCTTGAATGGTTTCTAAAACATTTAATAAACCATCTGGTGTATGTGCATAATCAACAATAACACTAACACCCGTTTTAGAAGGAACTAATTGGAAACGGCCTTTAACGCCTGTCACTTTTTCAAGTGATTTAATAATTTGTGTTTCATTTAATCCTGCAGCATAGGCAGCACTAAATGCAGCAAGCATATTATACACATTAAACAAACCGATTAATTGCATGGTCACATGAGTCACTTTGCCAAAAAGAACCAAATCAAATTCAGTTCCATGACTTTTAATTTCAATATTTTTTGCTTGAATCATCGCTTCATCATTTTCAATCCCATATGACAAAATCTGAGCAGACGTAAATTGCGTAAATGTTCGCGCAACTGGGTCATCAAAGTTTAAAACAGCTACTTTTGCATCACCAGAAGCTGTGTAATGATTACCTAACTGAGCGAATAACATACTTTTGGCATGCGCATAGTTATCCATAGTTTTATGAAAATCCAAATGATCCTGCGTTAAATTAGTAAAAACAGCAATATCAAAATCAATGCCCCATACACGTCCCAATACCAATGCATGTGACGAAACTTCCATTGCAACCGTCTCAACTTCTTCTTGTTTCATTTTTGCCAAAGTCCGTTGCAGTGTAATCACATCAGGTGTTGTATTATTCGAAGGATAAATTGTGTCATTTATTTTGCGATACATTGTCCCAATTAATCCCGTTTTTTGGTTTAAATCACGATAAATTTGTTCAATCAAATGAGTGACCGTTGTCTTACCGTTTGTGCCGGTAACACCAATCATCCTCATCTGTTGACTTGGAACACCATAAAAAACATCAGCAAGAATTGCCATTGCACGGTTTGTATCCTGCACATAAACAACGGGAACCGATACATCAATTGGTTTACGGGCAATAATGATTTTCGCGCCCTTTTCAACTGCTTGACTGACAAAATTATGGCCATCAACCGTATAGCCCTCTACAGCAACGAAGATACTATCTTCAACAACTTCTCTTGTATCCTGAGTGAGTAATTTAATCTCTAATTTGGGATCAATCGCCATCGATACTTGCTTAAATTTTAAACTTTGAATTAATTTATCTGCTTTCATATCTACCATTCACCTTTTTTATTTTAACGTTAGTTTAACTGTTGCTGATTTTTTCACAACTGTATTAGCTTTAATACTTTGAGATGATACATAGCCACTACCCGTTGTTTTTAATTTTAAGCCCATTAATTCTGCGGCATTAACGGCATCACTCTTCGACCAACCCGTTAATTCAGGCATCACTCTCTCACCGTCAGTTAATAGTAGTACTTTACGTCCTGATAATACCGTGGAACCAGCAGCTGGATATTGTTTGGCTACTGTTCTACCATTTCCAATAACTGCCACATCCAAATTTTGTTCATTCAATGTTGATTTGGCTGAAGACGTCTTATTACCCTTGACGTCTGAAACTGTTACATTGGTTTTAGATGATACTTTAGCTGTTGAACTATCCTCTTCCAATGTTCGTTTCATCAATGGATTAAAAATTTGTGCCAAAATTGCATTGCCTGTTGTCCCTTGCATATTCTGTGGCTGTTTCATTGTCACATACATGATATATTTAGGATTCTTAGCCGGCGCCATCCCTACAACTGAAAAGACATAATTTGCATCACCTGTTAGGTAACCTGTGGCATCAGAATTGGCAACTTGCGCTGTCCCTGTTTTGGCAGCAATTCTATAGCCATCCAGTTTGAAGGCATTACCCGTTCCATAATCTTTATAGACGACATCTTGCATCATGCTTAAAACTTCTTTAGACGTCGATTTTTTTATCACTTGTCCCAAATCCGTTTTTTTAGATTTATAAGTTGTTTTCCCTGTATTAGGATCAACAATCTTATTCACAAGTGTTGGTTTCACCATTTTACCATTGTTTGCAAAAGCCGTAAAACCTTGCATCATCTGCATCGTTGTTACATTAATCCCTTGTCCAAACGCTGTATCAGCTTGTTCAATTGGATATTGGAATTCAATGCTTCCTCTTGCTTCATTTGGTAACCCGAAGTTAGTACTTTTGAGAAAACCAAATTTTTTAATATATTTAAGCCATGCTGTAGGACCCATTGCTTGTTCTAACTTAGCCATACCGACATTACTTGAACGAGCGAAACCTTCTCGATATGTGATCAAGCCCCAACCTGATGTGTTCCAATCAGGAACTGTTTTAGTCCCTACTTTTAAAACACCAGATTTATACAGTGCATTTTCATTATATGCGCCATTCTCAATCGCAGCGGCCATCGTAAAGACTTTCATTGTTGACCCAGGTTCATAGCTATCTTCAATTAATGAATCACGCCACATTTTTGAAATACCACTTTTGGTATCCGCATTAAATGTAGGTCGTTGCGAGGCTGCTAAAATTTTTCCATTTTTAGCATTCATAATCACAACGTTCATTGATTTTGGTTGATAACTTTTTTGAACCTGTGTCAAAGTTGTTTCAAGATAGGTTTGTAGCTTAGTATCAATTGTTGTGTAAATATTATTTCCATTTTTAACTTGTTTAGTTTTTGTCTTTGCATTCGGTAATTGATAGCCATAACTATCTTTTTGAACCTTTTTCAAACCATCTGTTCCACTCAACTGTTTGTTAAATGCTGATTCTAAGCCCATCACACCAGATAACGTTGCGTTACCTTTTTTTGATGTACTTTTTGTCACACCAATTAAATGAGAGGCAAATACACCGTTAGGATATAATCTTGCCTGCGTTTTAGTGAAATAAATACCACTTAACCCAGCTGCTTCTATTTTATTTTTTGTTTCTAATGATAAGTTTTTACCAGCGTTCCCAAATTCAACTTGATAAATCCCCTTTTTTGCATTCAAAATATCGTAAACTTTAGTTTCTTTCATCCCAATAGCATCACTAATAACTTTTGCAGCTTCATTCTTATCAGTAACATACAAAGCTTTATTGTTCGCACCAACATATTTTTTTGAAAGAACCGCATAGACAGAATAATTTGTTGTATCTTCGGCAATGGGCTGATTAGAATCATCATAAATGGTCCCTCTACTTGCCTTATCAATCCGACTATTTTCATAAAGTAGTTGCGTCTGACTGCTTAAATTAACATTTGAAACTTTCCCACCAATCACAATATAAGAAAAACGAATGATAAACATCAAAAGAATCGCTAAAATAGTCAGGATCAGTAACACACCAAACCTTTGCCTGTTTCTACGTTTCTTTTTCATGTTATTTATCATTCGTTGTTTTTGATTATTCATTTCGTTACATTCCTTATTCTACTCTCGCTTAAGTTAAGACCATTCTTATCTGCGATACCATTTAGTCGATTGTTACTAGCAAGTTCGTTCACTTCTTGTGTTAAATCAGAACTTTTAGTTTGAATAGCTGTTATTTCACTATTGATATTTTGTAAAAACTGACTACTATTCGATAATTTTACCTGTGCTGAAACTAGCGTGATCATCAGTATCAAAGAAATAACACCAATCAAACCAAATAATGATTTTTCAATTTTAGAAAGTGCCACACGCTGTGTTCCAACTTGTGTTTTATGTATTGGTTGCTGTCTTGGGCTTTCTCTGTACTTCTTTGACGGCGTTGTTGGTATTGGTCTTGCTGTACTATTTTGTGCCATGCGATGTAACCCCTTTATTAATCATTATTTCAGTCGTTTTATAATTCTTAATTTTGCCGAGTGTGCACGTCTGTTGTTCTGCAACTCTAGTTCTGATGGTAAAATTGGTTTTCTATTAACTAATGCATAATCTGGTTGAATATTATCTGGAATTACCGGTAAACCTGGTGGTAACTCTGGAAGGCTCGTTCGTTCTTTGAACATGGTTTTGACCAATCTATCTTCTAACGATTGAAATGTAATGACACTAACTTGCCCCGTGACATCAATCAAATCAATGGCTTGTTCTAATGAATCTTCTAAAACCCCTAATTCATCGTTAACTGCAATTCGAATAGCTTGGAAAACTTTTTTTGCTGGATGCCCACCTGTTCGTCTTGCACGAGCTGGAATTCCTCGTTTGATTAATTCAACTAATTGACTAGTCGTCACAATTTCTTCAGTTTCTCTAGCACTTTCAATCTGACGAGCAATTGACTTGGCAAATTTTTCTTCACCATATCTAAAAAATATTCTAATTAATTCTTGATAAGTCCAATTATTTACAATTTCTTTAGCAGTTAATTCTGCACTCAAATCCATGCGCATATCTAACGGTGCATCATGTTGGTAACTAAACCCTCGTTCTGCCACATCAAACTGTGGTGATGATACGCCCAAATCATAGAGCACCCCATCAACTTCTGTCACACCAAGCTCTAACAAGGCAACCTTTAAGTCTTTAAAGTTACGTTTAATAAACGTAACTTGCCCATTTTCTATGTATTTTTTTAAATGTTCTTCATTATATGTAATAGCTGTTTGATCCTGATCAAAAGCGTATAAGTGCCCGTTCAGACTTAGTTGAGACAATATTAAGGCACTATGTCCGCCACCGCCCAAAGTACAATCAACATACACACCATCAGGATTGATTGCCAATCCATCAACTGCTTCATTTAAGAGAACCGTTTCATGTTCAAATGCCGTCATAGTTTTTGTCTCCTTTCATACCATTATTTAAAAACCAAAATCAATCATATTTTCTGCAATTTCATCCAAGTTTTCTGCTGCATTTTCTGAGAAACTAGCCCAACGTTCCTCACTCCATATTTCAAAGCGATTTGAAACCCCAACTAAGACACATTTCTTTTCTAAATTAGCATGGGTCCTCAAAGGAACGGGAATATTAATCCGACCTTGTTTATCGAACTCGCATTCTGTTGCTGCTGAATACAAAAATCTCACAAAAGCACGGGCATCTTTTTTTGTTAAAGGAAGTGCTTTTATTTTTTCTTCTAGGAGCGTCCACTCAGTTTGTGTGTATCCAAACAAACAACCATCCATACCACGCGTAACAACAAACTTTTCACCTAATTCCTCACGGAACTTAGCTGGAATAATTAATCTGCCTTTGGCATCCAATGTGTGTTTAAATTCACCCATAAACATTGTGCACGCCCCCCTTCGTAGTAACTATTTAAATTTTACCACAATGCCCCACATTCCACCACCTAATTTCAAAACATTATATTTTCAAAGTATTATAGATAAAAAAAATCACTCAACCCTTTTAGGTTAAGTGATTTAAACATCTTATTTAAAATAATTAAGGTGGGGCAAGTAATATTAAATTAAAATCATCGTTAACACAATAAGATACCAAAGAATCATATAAATGTCAGTGATTTTCCAGATAACTGTGAAAAATTTGGCATAAATCAATTCCCCATCTCGATACGCAAACATCAATGCACTAGCAATGCCAATTAGACACCAAGCCAGTATGACAAATGGTACAAGTGATAAATTATATTCTTGTACTGATAACAGATGTGTTAATAAGAGAAGTAGTGGTGGTAAGAAGTCAACAATTTTTAGCCTTTTAGGCCAATACTTTCGTAAGATACGTTTAAGTAACAATAAAATTAAAAGGTAACTAACGACTAAAATAATTGACCCATACCAAGTTCCAAAAAAAGTTAAGAGTTTCATAAAGTACTCCTTTAGATCGTGTTTAAAAAGACGTCATGTAACGCATTAACGGCAGTTTTCAAATCGTCTTGTTGAACCAAAATCCAAATTGTCGTATAACTATCAGTCGTTTGAAGAATATTAATATGATGTTCATCTAATACTGTCACAATTTTTGATGTGACACCAGGAGTCCCTGTCATACCAGCACCTACGATTGACACTTTTGCACAATTATTAAGGATTGAAACAGACATTTTAGCATCTGCTAATAATTGTTTTGCTTTTGCTTCATCATCACTAAATAAATTAAAAACAACTTTACCAGGTGAGATATTAATGAAATCAACACTCAAATTATTATCTGCCATTAAATTGAAAACATCTTTAGCAGTATGGTTAGCTGTTTCAATCGTAAATTGTGTTAACCCCGTTACATGAGCAATTCCGGTTACACTTCGGTAATGTTTAACGCCTAAATTACGATCCGTGACAAGCGTTCCCATTTCTTCAGGTCCTTGCCAAGTTGACCGAATTCGAACAGGCACGTGAGCTTGTTGGGCAATTTCTACGGCACGCGGATGGATAACCTTTGCGCCTTCATGAGCCATATTGGCCACTTCTTCATAACTAACGGTTTTAAGAAATTTAGCTTTTGAAACTAATCTAGGATCAGCCGTCATCATCCCTGAAACGTCAGTAAAGATATCAACACGTTCAGCATTTAACGCTGCTCCAAGTAAGGCTGCCGTTGTATCACTTCCACCACGTCCGATTGTCGTCGTTTGACCTTGGCTCGTAGCCCCTTGAAATCCGGTTACAACTAAAACATCAGCATCGTTGAATGCAGCATCAATTAAATCAGTATTAATATTAATCACTTTAGCATTCTGGAAGTCATCATTTGTCTCAACACCAGCATCTTGTCCAGTCAAAGCAGCTGCTTTAATACCTTCTTTATTCAACAATTCAGAAAAAACTGCAGCAGAAATAGTTTCACCAACAGAAACAATCATATCAAGCTCTCTATTTGAAAGTAGCGATTGTTCGCCATCGACAAGTCCTAATAATGAATCGGTTGCATAAGGAGCCCCTTGACGCCCAATTGCAGAAACAACGACAATTACTTGGTACCCTTTATCGACTGCATACTTTACGTGTTTCAAGGCAGCACGCCTTGACTCGTCATCTTGAACCGAGGTGCCACCAAATTTCTGAACCATAATTGTCATTATTTTGAACTCCCACTATTTATTATTTAGCTTTCTCTGTCATTGTTTCGCTATCTACTAACATATCACTTTCAACGTAAATTCGATGCCAGACCATAAACGTTAAAACAGTCCATATTTTTCTAGAATTATCCCGAACGCCATCACGATGTTCATCCAATAAATCTAAGAAATATTGTTTATTAAAAAATTCATCTGTTTGAGAATCATTGATGATTTGTTTAGCCCAATCATACATTTCTTCTTTTAACCAGAAACGAATTGGCACAGGGAAGCCCAATTTTTTACGATTTAAAACGTGATCAGGAACAATTCCTTCAGCCGCTTTACGCAAAATATATTTCGTTGTACCATGTGCAATTCTTAAATCTGCAGGTACTTCTGAAGCAACTGCAAAAACTTCTTTATCCAAAAATGGCGTTCTTAATTCAATACTATGTGCCATCGTTGTTCGATCAGCATTATGCAATAAATCACCATTTAACCAAGTATGCATATCAATAAATTGCATTTGATCAATTTTATTGTAATCTTTTGATGCATCATAATATTGGCCAGTAATACTTTGGAAAGGATGGCTTTTATTGTAGTCTTTAAAGAAGGCTTGTTTTTCTTTTTCATTAAAGATAAACGCATTACCCACATAGCGATCTTCCATTGGTGTTGTCCCACGAAGAAGGAAACTTTGTCCACGCATTCCTTTGGGCATCATTTGGGCAATTTTGTTCAACGCACCATTAATTGGTTTTGTATATTTAAACCCTTTTAATGATTCTGGTTCATGATAAATTGTATACCCACCAAATAATTCATCGGCACCTTCACCTGTCAAAGCAACCTTCACACGTGTTCTAGCTTCTTTGGCAAGGAAATATTGAGGCACAGCAGCCGGATCAGCCAAGGGATCATCCATATTCCAGATGAAATGTGGAAAGGCCTTCATAAACGCTTCAGGCGTAATAACAGAACTAAAGTTAGCAACGTCTAATTTCTCGGCAGTTTCTTGTGCAACATCCAATTCACTATAACCTTCACGTTCAAATCCAACTGAAATAGTTTCCAAATTTGGATTCAATTCTTTAGCAATGGCAACAATAATAGATGAATCAATCCCACCTGATAAAAATGACCCAACTGGCACATCAGCACGCATATGTTTTTCAACAGAATCAATTAAAACATCTTTAATCCGTTTAATATACGTTTCTTCTGGCCGAACTACTGGATGAAATTCAGCAGAAAAGTATTGTGTTACAACTGGTTTTTCGCCCATTTTTTTAGTTAAATAGTGGCCTGGTTGTAACATATCAATTTCTTTAGTTAACGTTTCTGGTTCTGGTACAAATTGAAAGGTCATATAATCTTGAAGCGCATCTTTATCAAATGTCTTATTTTTTAATACTTTGTAAATAGCCTTACTTTCAGAGCCATAATAGAAGCTATCATCAGCTGTCGCATAATAAAATGGTTTAATCCCAAATTGATCACGCGCTGCAAAAAACGTTTTTTCTTGTGTATCCCAAATAACAAATCCAAACATCCCACGGAATTGTTTAACCGCTTCTGCCCCATATTTAGCATACATACCAAGAATAACTTCTGAATCAGAATCTGTTTTAAATTCATAGCCATCAGCAATTAAGGCTTCACGTAATTCAATATAATTATAGATTTCACCATTGAATGTTAACCAATAACGTTCATTTTCATATGAAAGGGGTTGGTGTCCACCTTCTATATCAATAATACTTAATCGTCTAAAGCCCATTGTAATATCATCGTCACTAAAATAGCCTGAATCATCAGGTCCACGATGGACAATCATTTTTGTCATATTATGAACAATTTTGTCATAATCTTTGTCTGTATTTTTATGTCTGTCACTTAATACGCCTGCAAATCCACACATATATTCATCCCTCATTTTCATAAAATCAATGTCTTATATTATAGATGTTTCTACAATATATTTCAATTTAGGTTATCGTTATGCTTTTCATTATAGCGTATTTGGGGTAATCTTAACAACTAGATGTCTGAATTAACGAAAGCTTTAAAAATTTGGTATACTGAGTACTGGAATCACGAATAAAGGAGTCTTTATAATTGATAGAATATTACAAATCAACTGAATCAGGAAAAATTGAAAAAATAAAAGAATATAGCAAACTTTGCTGGATTAATGTCACTAACCCTTCTGACGCCGAAATCGATGAACTTGTTAGCGAACATGCCATGCCCAGAGATTATGTCACTGCGGTTTTAGATGATCAAGAAAATTCAAGAACTGAAGGATTATCTCAAAACGTTGTTCCCGACTTAGTCCTAATGCAATATCCCCATCGTGTTCGAAATTCATTAGGCTACTTAGAATATCAAACATTTCCCTTTTCAATCGTTTTAGCAGATGATGCTATCATTACGATATCAAATAGTGTTCCCGACTTTATCAATGAGTTTATTTCAGATAGTCCCATTCACAAAATTAAAACAACGACATCTGATCAATTCACTTTAAAGTTACTTTGGTATTTATCACAAAACTTTGTATTTGCACTAAATAACATCATTCAAGAAACTGAAAATCTCGAAAAAACACTTGCTAAAGCAACCAAAAATGAACAATATTATCAAATGATGTCCATGCAAAAAAGTTTAGTTTATTTTGACGCAGCACTTACAAAAAATAATCCCGTCCTAAAATCAATGGCCGATTCAAACGAACATTTCAAACAAAAAGCCACGGATGATTTACTTACAGATGTCCTAATTGAAAATCAACAAGCTGAAACCATGACAAGTATTCAAACTAAAATTTTAGATAATTATGGTGAAATGGTGTCATCTGTTATCTCAAATAATCTGAATATTGTTATGAAGGTTTTAACATCTATGACAATTATATTAACGATCCCAACCATTATGGGTGGGATGTATGGCATGAACGTTAAACTTCCTGGTGCAAATATTTCATTTTCATTCTGGTGGTTACAGTTAATAACCCTTATTATCTGCCTATTAACCGCTTATTATTTAAAGAAAAACGACTATTTTTAAGTTGACATATGACTATCAAAAAAGTTATAGTTACACTATTAGATTTGAGAGGTTGTGTAAATCATGAAAAAACAGAAATCTACGTTCCAAAAAATCACGATGGTTGTCGTGTGGTTAATGATTCTCGTAACAGTCGGTGGCGTTGTTTTAACCGCAGTTATGTCAATTGCTTAATAAGATGAAAACGATTGAAAATTCACGGCTGAAATATGTCGTGAATTTTTTTGTCTAAAATTTACGGTTAACAAGTCATTTATTGTATAAAAAAAGACGGATAATAGTATCCGTCTTTCACTTTAATCATTATTTATCAAGAAAAATTCCTGGACTTTTTTTAAGCATAACACTAAGAATTAACATCGCAATAATCATGTTAACGATCATACTTCCACCATTAATAACGACTGAATACACAACTGGTGACAATCCCCACTGTACATATTTTGACCAAAAAATAATGCCCGCCACGAAATGAGCAAAATATTTTAAAAAGACAGCCAATAAAATGGCACAAGTTAGTGCTTGTAACGCACCTCGCATATTTTTTGCCCGTAATTGACCCAAAAAGCGAGTTGAGAACAATCCAGCAAATCCTAACACAAAATTAGCAACAGGATATTCTAAAATAGCCTGAACGGGTGTTAAAACATAAGCTGTTCCGATTAAAATAGGTAAAGTCCCATATAATAATCCAATAATTAACCCCATTTTCAAACCACGCCTTAAACTGTACACCACAATAGGTAAAATACCCAGTGCAATATCAATGTTCGGTGGATTAGGTACAAACGACAGCGCCATTGCTAAAGCAGCCATAATGACCCCTTCTAGCAAAATTAATAATCTTTTTCTTTCCAACAAAAAAACCTCCTTTGACTTAGTAAACCAAGCACAAAGAAGGTGTTAATCTTCTACACACAATTCCTACGTTTGCATTAACAAACAGGTTCCAAGGGTCTGAATTTCTTCACTCTCAGCCAAATATCTGGCTCCCCTTTGTGTTGGTCTCCAATTAATAATATCACATACAACTCCACAAATGTCAAACGTTTTCATTATTATAAAATAGGTGAAAGTAGTCTTGAGAACTGTTGTTTAAACTTCAACCAATAAGATTGATCATTGAAATACTTCTTCGTCAAGAGATCACTTTGTTCCATATCAATTTCAAAAATATTTTTAAGTAAAATAGCGACATCTGCATCGTAAATAAATGCATTGGCTTCAAAATTTAATTTAAAACTTCTAAAATCAAAATTAGCCGAGCCTACAGAAGCAACCATATCATCAATTACAACCGTTTTTGCATGCAAAAACCCATTATTATATTGGTATATTTCCGCGCCTATATTTGTTAAATCTTTCGCGTAATATTGTGTCGCACGATAAACAAATGCATGATCTGGCATCGAAGGCACCATAATTCTAACCTGAACACCAGACGATACGGCAATGTCCAATGCTTCCATAACGGAATCATCCGGAATTAAATATGGTGTTTGAATATAAATATATTTTTTAGCTGAATTAATTAACTTAATATAACCTTTTTTAATTTGTTCAATTTCCGAATCAGGTCCACTGGATACAATTTGTATATTCACTTTACCCTTAGATTCCGTTTTAGGAAAATAAATTGAGCGATAATTAATTTGGTCGTTTCTTGCAGTTGCATTCCAATCCATAATGAATCGACTTTGCATTGAGTTAACTGAGCTTCCAAAAATACGCATATGTGTATCACGCCAATTGCCAAACTTTTCACTCTCGCCTAAGTACTGATCACCAACATTAAAACCACCGATATACCCAATCTTACCGTCGATGACAACAATTTTCCTATGATCTCTGAAGTTCAATCGAAAATCTGAAAATGAAAAACGCGACCCAAAAAAGGCTTCTGCTTTCCCACCTAGTTCTTCAAAATGTTTGAAAAACTTTTTCGTTGTCCCTTTTGACCCTAGTGCATCATAAATAACTCTAACCTCAAGGCCTTCACTAACTTTAGCCTCAAGTAATGTTAACAATTCATTCCCGATGCGACCATCTTCAATGGTGTAATATTCAACATGAATATGATGTTTAGCTTCACGAATATCTTTAAATAATGCTTCAAATTTATCATGACCATTAGTCAATAATCGAACATCATTCTTTTTTGTTAAAATTGATTTATCTATTTCTAAAAACATGTGCATAATTTCATTCACATCATCGGTAAATTTACCACTCGTGGTTAGTTCTCCTCTAGCCCATTCTTGCTTTTGCCTATCGACTAACTGATCAACACCCATATGACCTTGGGTTTTAATATCAAATATCTTTTCTTTAGAAATTTTCTTTCCCACGAAAAGATAAATTAAAAAGCCGAAGATAGGAATAATTGTCAACACCAGTAGCCATGCCCAAGTTGCAGCAATATCTCGTTTTTCTCTAAAAACGGTCACGATTGCAGCTAGTGAGTTCAATACAAAAACAAGTAATACGGCAATATTTACATATGTCATCTGGTTCCTCCGAAATTAATTATTCTGAACAGTTGTGTTCTTACCAAACCATTTTTGATTTATTTTTTCTAGTTGACCCTTTTTTTGTAGGTCAGTGATTGCTGTATTAATCTTTAATCGCATTGTTTTATCCGATTTTCTCATACCAACAGCAAAATCTTCAGTTTTGAATTTGCCATCAATCACATTATATGCATCTGAGTCTGCTTGATGTTTAATAAAATAGCTCGCGTAAACATCATCAATTAAAAGGCCTTGAATACGGTCAGCGTTCAAATCAATAAATGCATTATCAAATGAATCATATTGAACAGGTTCCTTATTTTGAATTGTATCTTTTAAAATACGCGGATGCAAATTTAAACTATCAAATCCAGCAGATCCACTTTGAACACCCAATATTTTATGCTGCATTTTAGCAAATGATGTAATTTTGCTGGCTTTTTTTGTCACTAATACTTGTTTATTAGTTAAATAAGTTCGACTAAACGCAACCGTTTTAGCACGTGCCGTCGTTTTTGTGTACCCATTCCAGATTAAATCAATTGTGCCATTTTTTAGTTCCGTTTCTTTCATAGACCAATCAATCGTTTGAAAATCAACTTTGAGTCCATATTTTTTAAAGACTTTTTTAGCTAAATCAACATCATATCCCACTAATTTGCCATCTTTTTGTCTAAAGGTCATCGGCACAAAGCTGTCATCAATTCCAATAACGACGGTCCCTTTTTTTTGAATTGCTTTCCAACTATCAGTTGTATTCATTGTTTGGTTATTATTTTTTGTTCCAGCTTTACTACAGCCTGCTAATCCCACAAAGAGTAACATGAATAGCATAAGAAAAATAATTTTTTTCATTAATTGAGTCATTTGTTATCCTCTAATCTTCAAGCGGTTTTACTTTTAACAATTTATCCGCAATATTTTCAGCAAATGGCACATCATGTGTAACCACAATCTGAGTCATCCCATCAGCTTTCAATGATAATATCATATCTTCTACTTCTTGGCGTAGCGCTGGATCTAGTGCCGAAGTTGGCTCATCATAACATAGAATTTTGGGTTTCATTGCTAATGCGCGTGCAATGGCAACTCGTTGTTTCTGTCCACCTGAAAGTTGATAAGGATACAGTTGTCCCTTGTTTCCTAGTGACAACCGATCCAATAATTTTTGTGCCTCTTCTTCAGCTTGCACTTTATGAGTCTTTAAAACCATTTTCGGTGCTAATGTTATATTATCTAGCACTGAAAGATGTGGAAACAGTTGAAATTCTTGGAAAACAACCCCTATAACACTTTCATTAGTATTATTACGGTACGGATCAAATGGTGACGCATCAATCAAAATTTCTCCAGAATCGATTGATTCTAACCCACTAATACATCGTAATAATGTCGTTTTACCACCACCTGATGGCCCAACGATACTCACAATTTCGCCATCATTAACTGTTAAATTAATATCATCTAAAATCAATCGTTTTCCATAATACTTTGTCAGATTTTTTAGTTCTAGCATAGAATCACTCCTTATTTGTAATAACTATAATGTTTTTCAATTTTCTTTAAGATAAGTGTGAAGATAGCTGTTAATAACAGATAGATTGCTCCAACCATAAGTAACGGTACAAGTGTCACATCTCGACTTGTCGCAACATTCCCCGCTCTCAATAAATCACCTAGTCCAATAACATAAACCAAACTCGAATCTTTCACTAAATTAATAATTTCATTCCCAATTGATGGTAAAACAATTTTAAAGACTTGTGGAACCACAATTGTGCGAATTGTTTGCCAATATGAGAGACGTAGAACTTTTGCACTCTCATATTGTCCCTTAGGAATTGATTGCAATCCCCCTCTGAAAATTTCAGCGAAGTAAGCACCATAATTTAAAATAAATGCGAATAATGCAGCGTCATATCGACCAAATACGATATGAATATGAAATTGTTGTAACGTAGGCAACCCGTAAAAGACAAAAATTAATTGTAGTAATAATGGCGTTCCTCGCATTAACCAAACATAAAAATTCAAAAAATATTTAATTGGTTTTATTTTTGAAATCAAACCTAACCCAACAATTAAACCAAGCGGAATTGAACCAATAATCGTCCAAAAAAATATTTCCAACGTTAATTTAGCACCATCTAATAATGAAGGTAAAATTTCTAATATATAAGTCATTGAATAATCTCCTTTTAATTAAATAAAAAAATCCTCTCAAGTCAAATTGACTCAAGAGGACGATAACCGTGGTGCCACCTCAAATTTATATTTTTCTCACGAAAAATAACTTATGTAGATTAATAAAAGTAACTAAAAAAACTCTATAGTCAAAATTGACTATAGAGGGCGACAAGTCGCGGTACCACCTCAAGCTTCACTAAATTCTCACGAATCTAATCTCAACGAGTTTATTAAACTACAGCTATAACGGGCTTATCCCGAACTTCCCTAGTTAACTAGTTGAGGAAATCAACTCGCAGATGTGTTTCAGACTTGAAAACTGTATCTTCCCAGCAAACGATACTCTCTTTAAAAGTTTACTCAAGTCTTAATCTTCTGTTCAACGTTTTTCTTAATTGATAACAACTTAGCACACAAACATTAACCGTGTCAAGAGGCTAGTCTTTTTTAAACCATGATCCTACTTTTTTCCAGAAACCTTTTTGTGGCTGTTTTATCGTCATTAATGGGACTGTTTCACCGAGTAGGCGACGTGCGATATTGCGATAGCCTAATCCAGCTGGATTTTTAGAATCTAAGACAATTGGTTCACCATGGTTAGAAGTACTAATAACCGCATCATCATCCACAATAATTCCTAATAAATCAATTGACAAATGACGCGTAATTTCATCAACATCCATTGCTTGACCATCTTGCATCATCTGACGACGAATACGATTAATAATTAATTTGGGTTGTTCAAGTAATGGATTTTGTTCTAACAGACCAACAACACGATCTGCATCCCGAACCGCAGAAATTTCAGGCGTTGTTACAATAATAGCCATATCTGCTCCAGCAACAGCATTCATAAAGCCTTGTTCAATCCCAGCAGGACAATCAATAATCACATAGTCAAATTCTTTTTTTAATTCGTCAACAATTGCTTTTACCTGTTCAGGAACTAAAGCTGACTTATCAGTATTTTGTGCTGCAGGTAATAAGTATAAATATTCATTGAATCTCTTATCCTTAATTAAAGCCTGATGTAATCGGGCCCGGCCTTCAGCCACATCTACAATATCAAATAAGATACGGTTATCAAGGCCTAAGACAACGTCTAAATTCCGTAATCCAATATCCAAATCCATTAAAACAACTTTTTTTTCAAGAAGTGCTAATGCAGTTCCAATATTCGCAGATGACGTTGTTTTACCAACGCCACCCTTACCAGATGTTACAACAATCGCTTTTCCCATCTCTAATATCCTCCCGCATGATTAAATAATTTTGGTCGAAGTGACTTTAATTCATTCCGAGTACCGTAATCAATAATATGTAAATCATTCACATAGATTACCGTATCCTGACTATTTGTCACCTTTTCATCATCTATAATATCCACTAATTCACCAATTCTAACTTGGGAAGCAGCTGAAACATCACCCACAATAATACTGTCTGTATTATTTTCAAATCCAGCATGAATGATACCTTGAACTTCGCCCATAACAAAAATATTACCAGCAGCTCGCAATTGACCACCTTGATGTAATTTACCTAAAAAGAGCACATCACCTTTTAAATCAACAATTTGACCACTCCGAATGGTTCGATAGCAAAGATGAACGTTCTCATTTTCTTTCAAAATGTTAGCATCTTCTATAGTCATTACTTTAGATTCAATTTTGTGTACTTTAAAGTTATGATACTCAGAAATAATTTTTTCAATTCTTTGCTTTTCTTCTGCCGTAAACAATCGATTTTCAGTTTTAATATCAAACGAAATAATCGTATCGTCAGTATTTTTCTTTTCAGCATTCAAATTATCAAATAATTCTCTAAGTTCACCCAAAATCTTATCGAAACCAAAATCCTGTTTAAGAATGATTTCATAACCATCTTTATATCCTTTTAAAATAACACTCTGCATCTATGTTCACCCCTGAATCTTAATTGTATCGATTACCTGAGTTCATTAATTTCGATATTGGATAGTACAAAATAACAAATAGTACCAGATTGAATGCTAAAGTTGGTCCAAACGAAGTACTAATAAACGTTGTTACCGACTCATTCGCAAATCCAATCATTTCATTGATACTATAATATGAGACTTCTAAAACCGTTAAATCAATAAAATAAATGAGTAATAAAACAATGAATGAGGGTTCAAAATATTGATATGCAATTTTAGTTAAATAAACAATTAAGGGTAAAAGAATCATATAGATTCCTAGAATACCCGCGTAATAACTGTCAAATGCCCATCCAATACCAAATGCCCATAACTCTAGATGCTTATTATCTGAGTAAAATACCCCCATTATTAACCACAACAAGAGTAAATGACTAACCATAATTGTTGTTTGCGATTCCAATTGTGCTGAAAAAGCAAACTGTATCGTCCCATCCAAGAAAAAGGAAATAATAAGTCCTACAGGGAAAATGTACTGTTTATTTTTATTTATCATCTATCCATCACCTTTAATCTAACGTCTGAGCAACTGTCACAACAGTTAAATCACTCAAATCAGCTGCTGGCTTGATATAAATTTTTGATGCAAGCCCATAATCGCCTTTTTCAATTTTAGAAACAACACCAATATTTAACCCCTTTGGTGTTGTCCCGCCAAGACCAGATGTGACAACTGCATCACCCTTTTTCAAGGCTTTTTTAGACGTAATTTGCCCCATAGTTAAAAGACTATCTGTTTTATCATAGCCAGTAATTAACCCATTAACAATCGCACCACTTGAGTTGGTTACTTGTACCGCGAATCTATCCACAGAATCATTCGTGGTTGATATCAACTCAACCTTACTATTCGTTTTATTGACTTCAGTAACACGACCTATCAAGCCAGAACCAGCCATTACTGGCGCATTCTTCTTAACGCCTGATGCACTACCTTTGCTGATAACAAGTTGGTTCAACCAACCAGAAGGTAATCGGGTTAAGACAGAGGCGTTAATTGATGTGTAATCAGTCAACGTACTAGTCAACTTCAACTCTTTTTTTAATTGTGCATTTTCATTTCTAACCGTATCTGATTGCACCTTAACCTGTGTCAATTCATCAACTTGTTTTTTTAATTTTTGATTTTCTTGGTATGTATTCAAAAGATCAGATATGCCAACAACTGACCCTTTTAAGCCTTTTGCAGGGTAACTAACTGCTCTATCAAATAGACCAACAACATCATTGCCAAATTCTTGAATTAGCGGTGGTGTTGATTTTTTATTTCTAACGGAAATTGAAAATGAAATTAAACTAAGACTCACAATAATGGCAATTAAAATGATGATTAGTCTTCTATTTGAAAAAAATTTCTGCATGTTCGCTATCCTCCATTTGCCTTATAATTAACTAAAAAATTAAGAGGCTGGATGAATTAACTCCAACCTCTTTATTTTTAATCTATGTGATTTTTAGAACTATTTCTTCTTCATGACATCAATACTTTTTAATGATTCACCGGTTCCAATTGCAACACAGTCAAGTGGATCATTAGCGATAAATACGGGCACTTTTGTCACTTCAGCGATAACTTCTGATAAGTTCTTCAATAAGGCACCACCACCCGTTAATACGATACCGTGATCAATCACATCAGCAGCGATTTCTGGAGACGTTTCTTCTAATGTTTCCTTGATTGCTGTGATAATTTCAACGATTGATTCTTGAATCGCAACTGCAATATCTGTTGCCTTAACTGTTACCGTTTTAGGAAGACCCGTAATTAAATCACGACCCCTAATCGTTGTATCTTCAATCTTATCTGCTTCTTTAACTGAGGCAGATGCCACGTCTATTTTTAATTGTTCAGCTGTTCTTTCACCAATCAATAAATTAAAGTTTTGACGAATGTATGACACAATTGACTCATCTAATTTATCGCCGGCCATTCTAATAGAGCGACTTGAAACAATCCCACCTAATGAAATTGTTGCAACATCTGTTGTACCACCACCGATATCGACAACCATGTTACCCGTTGGATCCATAACTGGTAACCCAGCACCAACTGCAGCAGCAAATGGTTCTTCAATAACATAAGCATCACGTGCACCTGCAACTCGAGTTGCATCAATAACAGCACGTTTTTCAACTTCTGTCACACCACTAGGGACACAAACCATTACGTAAGGTTTACCTGATGATTTACCTAAAGCTTTTTGAATGTAATATTTCATCATAGCGACTGTTGTGTCATAATCAGCAATTACACCGTCTTTCATTGGGCGAATAGCCACAATGCTACTTGGTGTACGGCCGATCATTGCACGAGCATCTTCTCCAACAGAAACAATTTCATCCGTTTTAACATTTTTAGCGACGACTGAAGGCTCACGTAAAACGATTCCTTTTCCTTCAACGTACACGATTGTATTAGCTGTTCCTAAATCAATTCCTATATTCTTTGTTCCAAATCCAAACACAGTCTTTCTTCCCTTCATCGTCAGCCTTTTAGGCGCTTTTATTCATAGTTTCCATATTATATCATAATTAAAAGTTACATTTCATTCAATACTTACTAAATTTCATTAAGATTATCTTAAATTAATTGCATCATTGCGTGTTGCCTACTCCTAAACCCGCAACGTTATTAAGTTTATCATATCTATTTTCATAGAACAAGAGAGCACCCCTAAAGGACGCCCTCTTCTTTCATACTGAGATAGTTAGTGTTACCCGAAATAATATGATCCAAAAGTTCAATACCCATCAAAATACCACATTTTTCAACCCTTTTAGAGAATACAATATCATTCTTAGATGGCGTCACATGTCCACTCGGATGATTGTGAACCAATATAATTTTGGCCGCACCATACTTTAAAGCAACTGCAAAAATATCTCTTGGATGCACTGTTGCCGAATTTAAAGTGCCGATAAATAACGTTTCCTGTTTTACTATTTGATTCTTAGTATCCAGAAACAGGCCAATTAAAAACTCTTGGTTCAATCCACCTAGTTCAGCAACCATTTTTTCGCCAGCATCCTGACTAGAACAAATTTGACCACAAATAAAATGTGATTCACGATTAATTCGCTTACCAAATGCCACAATGGCTTGTAAATGTAAAGCTGAGGTCTGATTTTTTTCACCCATTAATAACTGGTAATCTGTTAAACAACATTTTTTTAGTTGACTCAAAGATTGATACCTTGATGTAAAATAGTCAATTCGTTTTTCAATATCTGCAGATTTGGTTAACAATAAGCCAAAAATAACTGTCAACAATTCTTTATCTGTTAAATGATCACATTGATACTTTTGAATTTGTTCTAATAAATACTCGCTTGGACAATTAGAAATAAGTGACATCACAATTCCTCCTATTTTTAACTAAATACGAGAAATTCACTCATTTAAATTATTCTGACACAAAATAGCCGCGGACTTCTGAAATAAAATAAAGTGAACCTGTCACAAGCAACAAATCATCAGCTGACATTGTGCCAACGCTCTGAACTAATGCTTCCTTCCAACTATCTTGAAAGGAGACATTTTTAAATTGATTTATTTTAAAATCAGCCATTCTTGTCACTTGTCGTGGGCCAGCAAACTGTGTCACTATAATGTGTACATTCGGTAACGCTGCTAACTTTTCAAGCATCTGTTCACCTTGTTTATCAGCAAGTACCGCAAAAATAATCGTTATTTCTTTATCTTGAAAATGTGTTCGGAGTAACTGCGAAATCCTATCTATTGCTGCACTATTATGTGCGCCATCTAAAACAACTAATGGCTCATCATTCACTTTTTCAAAACGACCTGGCCACGTTGTCGCACTAATTCCTTGCCTAATTGATTTCACACTAATTGACCAGCCCTGAATATTAGCAACTTGCTCAAAAGCAGCAATAGCAGTTGCTGCATTTTCATCTTGGAATTCTCCTAATAATGGTATGGATAACTGTTTAATGTGCATTTCATTGGATGTATACGTTAAAATTTCTTCCCACGACGATTTGGGTCCTTCAGATTTAACTTCAAAATCTGTCCCTAAACGAATGATAGGACTATTTTTCAATTCGGCTTCGGTAGCAATAACCTTAAAAACCTCATCCGTTACTTTACCGACAATAATGGGACGCTTAGTCTTAATAATACCTGCTTTTTGTTGTGCTATTTTTTCAATCGTGTCACCCAAAATTTTCATATGATCTAAGCCAATTGTTGTAATTACAGAAACCAGTGGGTCAATAATATTGGTTGAATCGTACTTGCCACCTAGCCCAGTTTCAACAACTACAATATCTACTGGATTTACGACACCAAAGTAAACAAACATCATTGCAGTAATAATTTCAAACTCAGTTGGCCCACCCTCATGCTCAGCTAGCTCAACGTCCATCTCATCAACGATTGGTTTTACAATGTTTACTAAACTCAACAGCGCATCATCATCTATCATTTGTCCATTTAATGAAATCCGTTCATTAAATTTCACAATAAAAGGCGAAGTATATGTTCCAACCGTCAATCCCTGCGCTATTAGTAGCTCACGTAAGAAGGCAACTGTCGATCCCTTACCATTCGTTCCAGCAACATGAATCATGTCAATCTGATTTTGTGGATTACCCAAGCGTTGCATAAATGATCGCATCCGACTCAAAGATGGACTTTTTTTAAACTGTGTTCGACCGTGAATAAATGCGATTGTTTCCTCATAAGTTGTAATCAATTCCCCATCCCGCTTTCTACAAAAATAGAAGTATCTCAGGTCTATTGTACCCGAAATACTTCTATTTTGTTAGGTTAGGCTTCTGCTTTTAAATCAGAAATTCTTTCCTTAGTTGCTGCTAACTTAATTTGGTAGTCAGCTAATTTTTCTTTTTCTTTTGTTACAACAGCTTCAGGTGCGCTGGCAACAAATTTTTCATTGCCTAATTTTTTAGTTCCGCGCATAACTTCACCATCGAGTTTTTTAACTTCTTTTTCAAGACGGGCAATTTCATCATTCAAATCAATCAACTCAGCAAGTGGCATGTAAACTTCTGCCCCTGTGATAACAGACGTCATTGCTAATTTAGGTGCAACAACATCTGGGCTGATTTGAAGTTCTTTAGGATGACAGAATCGTTGAATAAATTCTTGATTATCCTCAAAAATAACTTTCGTTTTAGCATCCGTTGTTTTAATCAATAAATCAACCGCACTAGACATAGGTGCATTTACTTCTGCACGATTATTTCTAACGGCACGAATTAATTCAATTAAATTATTCATATCAGTCACTGATTGTTCATCTTCAAACTCTGGATGCACAACTGGGTAATCTGCCACAACAATTGATTTCCCTTCATGCGGCATTGTTAACCAAAGTTCTTCAGTCACGAATGGCACAATTGGGTGAAGTAATTTCAATGTTTGGTCTAACACATAAGCCAAAATTTGTTGTGTATTTTGCTTAACAGCTTGATCTTCACCATTAAGATTTTCTTTACTCATTTCAATATACCAATCACAGAAATCATTCCAAATAAAGTTGTATAAAGCACGACCGGCTTCACCAAATTCAAATGTATCAAATAAACGTGTGACTTCAGAAACCGTTGTGTTCAAGCGACTTAATATCCACTTATCCACTAGTTGCCATTCTGATTTAGCTGGTAATTCAATCTTATCAACACCATCTAAATTCATAATAACAAAACGGCTGGCATTCCAAATTTTATTGATAAAGTTCCAAGAGGCGTCCATTTTAGTATAACTAAAACGAACATCTTGGCCTGGTGCAGATCCATTAGATAAGAACCAACGAAGCGCATCAGCACCATATTTTTCAATCACATCCATGGGATCAATTCCGTTACCAAGTGATTTACTCATTTTACGACCATTTTCATCACGGATTAACCCATGAATAAGCACATGTTCAAATGGACGTTCATCGGTAAATTCTAAGCTTTGGAAAATCATACGTGATACCCAGAAGAAAATAATATCATAGCCTGTAACAAGCGTATTTGTTGGGAAATAACGTTTGAAATCTGGTGCATCCGTATTTGGCCAACCCATCGTTGAAAATGGCCATAGCGCACTTGAGAACCAGGTATCTAGCACATCATTATCTTGTTCCCAGTTTTCTATATCCGTTGGTGCAACTTCACCAACGTACATCTCACCAGTTTCTTTATGGTACCAAGCTGGGATTTGATGACCCCACCATAATTGACGTGAAATAACCCAATCATGAACATTTTCCATCCATTGTGTAAAGGTATTTTCAAATCGTTCTGGTACAAATCCAACTTTATCTTCCCCCTGTTGGAATTTTAAAGCTTCTTCAGCAAGTGGTTTCATTTTAACGAACCATTGTGTTGATAATCGGGCTTCAACTTGAACCCCAGTTCTTTCAGAATGTCCAACACTATGTGTAATTGGATCAATCTTAATCATTAAGTCTTCAGCTTCAAGATCTTTAACGATTGCTTTACGTGCTTCAAAACGATCCATACCAACATATTTGCCAGCATTTTCGTTCATCGTTGCATCTTCGTTCATTGTGTTGATACGAGGCAAGTTATGACGATTACCTACCTCAAAGTCATTAGGATCATGGGCTGGTGTAATTTTAACCATCCCTGTTCCAAATCCCATATCAACATAATGATCTGTGATAATCGGAATTTCCTTGTTAACAAGGGGTAAAATAACTTTTTTACCAACAATATCTTTGTAACGCTCATCATCAGGATGAACCGCAACCGCAACATCGCCCATCATTGTTTCCGGACGTGTTGTTGCAATTTCAATAAAGCCAGAACCATCAGCAAAGGGGTATTTAACATGATAAAAGGCGCCCTCATCATCTTGATGAATAACTTCAATATCTGATAAAGCTGTTCTTGCCTTAGGATCCCAGTTGATAATGTATTCGCCACGGTAAATTAATCCTTTGTTGTATAACTTAACAAAGACTTTTTTAACAGCATCTGACAACCCATCATCTAACGTAAAACGTTCACGACTATAATCGAGAGATAAGCCCATTTTTGCCCACTGTTTGTGGATAACATCAGCATATTCATCTTTCCAATCCCAAACCTGTTGGACAAATTTTTCACGGCCTAAATCGTAGCGCGTCACACCTTGTTCGGCTAACTTTGCTTCTACTTTGGCTTGTGTGGCAATTCCTGCATGATCCATCCCTGGTAACCAGAGGGTATCAAAACCTTGCATTCTTTTTTGTCTGATTAAAATATCTTGTAACGTTGTATCCCATGCATGACCTAAATGCAATTTACCAGTAACATTAGGCGGTGGGATAACAATAGAATAAGGCTTTGCTTCTGGGTTAGCGTTAGGTTTAAATAAATCTTTTTTCAACCATTCTTCATAACGACCAGGTTCAACCTGACTTGGATCATATTTTGTTGATAATTCAACTTCTTTTGTCATGAGTTCTCCTTTTCATTCATTAATTTTATTTTTAGGCATAAAAAAGCACCGTCAGCAAAAAACATTTCTGTTTTAGGACGACAGTGCCGTGGTACCACCTAAATTGGGTTTTAACCCCTCTTAATTACTTTTTTAACGAACCAATAATGTCCGGTTATTCCTACTTTGTTTCAGAATAACAACTCCCGAGCTACCACCATAGTGTCTGATTAAAATGTTTCAGCCTAGCATTTTATCTCTGAAATGACTGGTGTTCCCGTTCTTCGTCTGTAGTCATATTCTAGCGTTTATTCTGAAAATCGTCAATATCTTATTTTTTTAATTCTTTAAGTAAAGTCGCATAATCTGGTTCATCTGAAATTTCTGTGACGAGTTCTTCATAAATTACCTGTCCAGTTTCATCCAAAATAAAAACCATTCGTGCCATGTGGCCAAATTCAGGCACATCTAATCCCGTAACTTTGGCAAAATCACCTTTGTCAGCATGCAATAATTGCAAATTAGTGATGCCCTCAGCTGCACACCAATTCTTTTGATCTTCTTTTGTATCATCCGAAACTGTGATAAATTCAATATCTTTAAAATGATCCGCTTCCATATTAAATCGTTTTGTTTCTATACTACAAACACGTGTATTAATACTTGGAACAACACTTAATAACAATTTCTTACCATTTTTCTTAGGCAATGTTACTGCTTGATCATTTTCATCATATGCAACAACCGTAGGAAAAATAGCGCCTACTTTAGGTGCTTCACCAACTGTATCCATTTCATTACCATGACGAGTTACTTTCATAATTGACCACCCTTTCTTTATTTATCCTTATTCTACGCAATTATCAATCAAGAAGCGACTTATTTGATTGGACAAAAAAAGATTAGAAAAATTTCTAATCTTTAAAGGGTCTATAACAATTCTGCAAATAAATCACTATTTTCATTCAAATATTCGTCACCAATATGAATCTTGCTGACTTTAATGCCTGCTAGTGCACGTTCCATCAAACCATCAATGTCCAAACGTGCTTCAAATTCTCTTGAACGATCTAAACGAGGTTTTGTTTTAGGTGCTGGTGGGGCAAAAATAGTACAACAGTCTTCAAATGGTTTAATTGAAAGGTTAAACGTATCAATTTTCTTAGCAACATCAATAATTTCATTTTTATCCATTGAAACTACTGGACGAATAATTGGCATTGTTGTGACATCGTTAATTGCGACCATACTTTCAAGTGTTTGAGAAGCCACTTGACCTAATGATTCACCATTAAAGATGGCTAATCCATTACGCATCTCAGCAATTTTTTCTGTCAAACGTAACATGAAACGACGGGTAATTGTCATCAAGTATGGTGCTGGCACGTCATGCTTAATTTGTTCTTGAATTTCAGTAAATGGTACTTCAATGAACTGAATTGTGCCAACATAAGGTGTCAATTTAACCGTTAATTCTTTAGCCTTAGCTAAAGCTTGTTCACTTGTGTATGGTGGACTGAAGAAATGGACCATTTCCATTGAAACGCCACGTTTCATACCAAGATAGCCAGCAACTGGTGAATCAATCCCACCTGACAACATCAGCATCCCTTTACCAGCAGTCCCAACAGGCAAACCACCAGCACCGAGACGTGTTTCAGATGATAAGAAAATCCCATTTGCCCGAACTTCAACACGCAAAATAATATCTGGTTGTTTCATTTTAACCGTAATACCAGGTACGTGATCCAAAATCCAACCACCTAATTCATCATTCATTTCATTAGTATCTAATTCAAAGTCATGATCTGAACGGCGTGTATTAACTTTAAATGTTGTGCCTTCAACAAATTGTTCACTTACCATTGCTACCGCAGTTTCTTTAACTAAATCTAAATCTTGTTCAACCCGAATTGCAGGTGAGAAATTTTGAATACCAAAAACTTGTGATAAGCGTTGCATCACTAACTCGCTATCATCACCATTTAAATTGATATGCATACGATCGCGATTGGCTTTAACAACTAATTTATCAAAATCATGTAAACTATTGTTTACGTTAGTGCCTAAACGATCAATAAAATTCCTCTTGTTTTTTCCTTTTGTTGATAATTCACCGTAACGGACCATTATTTCTGTATATTGCATGTCGACATCCTTTCGTTATTAAGAATTAATTTTTTCAAATTTGTGATATAAAATATCAAAAACGCGATTAAATTCTTCTGCTTCTTCTAATGTATTATTTTCATCAAAACTAATTCGAACAGCTGATTTAGCAAGTGCTTCTGGAACATGCATTGCCAGCAAAGTCCCAGATGCTTGATTTTTCTTTGATGAGCAAGCACTTGTCGTCGAGATATAAATACCTTCACTCTCAAATGCATGAACAATTGACTCGCCACGAACGCCTTCAATTGCGAAACATAATATATGCGGCGCAAAATCTGGCTGAATTTTAGAAAAAGTTGTAATCTTTCTAAAGTCACTAATATGATCAAAAATCAGCTTTTTAACAGCTTTTTGTTTTGCAACCATTTCAGTTTCATCTTTTAATAGTAAGCGTAAAGCTCTTGCCATCCCGGCAATTGCAGGAACATTTTCAGTCCCACTACGCAAGTTATGTTCCTGTCCGCCACCTGTAAGCAGTGGTTCAATATGGCGGCCTCGCTTACTATAAATAAATCCAACACCACGTGGTGCATGGAATTTATGCCCTGAAAATGTCACAAAATCAACTCTATCACTCATAAAAGCCGCTTGAACACCCTTACCGATAGCCTGAACCGCATCAACGTGAAAATGAACCGTTGGATAATCTTTTAATGCATCTCCAATTTCAACTAAAGGCTGGACTGTTCCAATTTCATTATTAACTGCCATAACTGAAACCAAAATAGTATCAGATTTCAAAGCTGCTTTTAAATCATCAACATTAATACGACCTTCATCATCAACTGGCAAGTAAGTAACTTCAAAACCAAGTTGTTCCAATTGAGCCATTGTATTCATTACAGCCGGATGTTCAACAGTCGTCGTAATCAAATGCTTACCATGAGCCATTTTAGCCATAGCAGTTCCCTTAATTATCCAATTGTCGCCTTCAGTTCCACTACCAGTGAATAAGATTTCATCTTCAAATACATTTAACAGACTCGCAATTTGTTGTCGTGATTGTTCCAATAAATTATAGGCAACTTCACCTAAATTATTCAAACTAGATGGGTTACCCCATACTTTTTCACTCACTTTATTGTATGTGTCTAAAACCTCTGGTGCGATTTTTGTTGTCGCACTATTATCAAAATAAATCATTAGCTACCTTCTTTTCTGAAAAATACTTTTCTTATTATAATATACTTCGTATCAGATTGACACTATTTATTCATCCCTGGTGTTTCTTTCTGAAATATAAAAGTGGGGACTGAACAAATATTTTTGTCTCAGTCCCCACTTAATGGCTGTTATTCAGTTTCAAAGCTATCTTCCATACTGTCATAATATTGTTTTTCTATTTTCTTATATGATCCAGGTTCAACTTTGTCTAATGCAGTAGCAATTGTTTCTAAACTAGCTGCATAATTAAAATCAGTGTTAAACAAACGTTTTGACTTTTCAAATGCGATGACTATTTCTTCATTTGAATTTTTGAATCGATTCGCATATTGCATTAAATTCTCAGATAATGACGCACTATCAATTAAATCATGTGTCTTATCTTGCAAACTTTCAAGATCCGCTTCGATATCGATAATTTGTTTGGCAATTTCACCCATATTAATTTTCAACTTACCAATTGCTGATTCTACTTCTTCAATCTCATCACTAACAACATAGAAAAAGTCTAAATAACTGTTTGGTAATCCCGGTAAATTAACCTGTTCAACTTGTCGTTTGAGTTGATGCAACTCAATATCAAATCTTTGAATGGTTGCACTGGCTTTCTTTTCGTCACTACGTAAATCTTGGATACTGCTATTAATTTCTCGTTGTGTCAATTCAATTTTTTCTAATGCTTTAGAATTTTGTTCAAGGCAATCAGCAATCTCACTATAAACTGCTTCATCTGAAGCAATAGCAGTTTGGTCAGTCTCATATTGTACATTAATATCTTTAATCTGTTGATTTAATTTTTGTGCATCTTCCAATTCATTATGACTTAATTCATAATTTTGACCTAGTCTATCAAGCTCAACTAAAAGCATTTGGCTTTGCTTTTCAGCATGATCGATAAATTTACGATACCCTTTTTCTTGCTGTTCAACTTTATCTTTTGCCTTCAATTCTTTTTCCATAACATCATATAAATAATCAATTTGATTTGCCATATTATTAACTTCAACCGTTGTTGACGCAACTTCCAAAACTTCCAATTCACCTAATGCTTTATCAACGCGTGTTTGAATTTCGGCAATTTGTTTGGGAATATCATCTCCAACTGGAAAGTTGTAATTTTCATCCGTTAATTTCATGTAGCCTGATTGTAATTCAGCAAGCTGCCCAGGAAACTCATTTTTTAAACTCTTATATAAAGGTGGAATCTCATCAAGAATTTTTTCTAAAGATGTCGTATCTTCTCTTAACTTACTTAAAACTTTTTCTGCTGTATCATGGTCTCCAGCACTAGTTAATGTTGAAAAACGATCAAAATCATCTTCAAGACCTGTCAATTTATCTTCTAACTTATCAATACTAGGTCCATAAGAAAAGTTTTTTGACAACAAGGTTTTACGTAAATCTTGATATTTTTTTTCTAGTGTATCAACGGCTTGATGGTTACTTTCATCGCTTTGTTTCAAAGAGGTTAATGCCTTATTGATACCGTCATACGTTTTATCAATGGACATCAACTTAACATCAATCTCTGCCGTTAATTGACGGTTAGAAAGAAATTGATATTTAGAATTTGCTTCATAAGCTTCATCAATTTGCATTGTAATTTTAGGTAACTTTGACTCTTGAACTTCTTTAAAATCTGATTGTAACGCTGAAAAGGTTTTAAGGCTCTCGCCTGTTAGACCCAAATTTTCCGTCAATTGAAGTTGTTTTTCAACTTCAGAATGAGAATCGGCTTCTACTTGGCCACGAAATATTTCGAATTTTTTTTCATTGCGTTTCTGAAGAAAAAACGCCGTTGCATAGATAATAATGGCTACTACTATTATTCCAACAAAAATCTGTGTCATACCCTAATCCCGCCTTTAGCTTACTAAAATTTATATTCAATACCAACATTCAAATTTTATGCTTCTAATCATTATATCATAGACTTTTAAAGCCTTCACTAGCTTTTGTATAATATATTGAAATAAATCTTAATTAATACACATTAACTTAGTCTGCAAACAAACATGAAAACTGATTGACATTGACCTTCAAAGACAGTATGATAAGTCTTGTGTAAAATAATGCAGCGGTGAACGGTAAGCTCGTCAACAGTTTGTTGCCCAAGTTTCTTGGTTCAATTAGTACCCTTTCAGCTGCAAAGGTGAACATTGCAAAACAAACTGCACGAATACTAAGTTCACAAAGGATTATTTTACTCCAAAACAAATATTGGAGGAATTTATATATGTCACGTTATACTGGCCCAAGTTGGAAAGTTTCACGTCGATTAGGTCTTTCTTTAACAGGTACTGGTAAAGAATTAGCTCGTCGTCCTTATGCACCCGGTGATCATGGTCAAAACAATCGCCGTAAATTATCAGAATATGGTTTACAATTACGAGAAAAACAAAAGCTCCGTATGATGTACGGTTTATCAGAACGTCAATTTGCTAACTTGTTCATTAAAGCTGGTACAATTCGCGAAGGTAAACATGGTGTTAACTTCATGATTTTACTTGAAGGTCGTTTAGACAATGTTGTTTATCGTTTAGGTTTGGCTTCTACTCGTCGTCAAGCTCGTCAATTGGTAAACCATGGTCATATTACTGTTGATGGCAACCGCGTTGATATTCCTTCATACGCTGTTGAAATTGGTCAAGTAATTTCATTACGTGAAAAATCAAAGAGTTTACAAATTGTTAAAGACGCAATGGACGCATTAGTTGGTCGTCCCCAATTTGTACAATTTGATGCTGATAAATTAGAGGGTTCATTAACTCGTTTACCAGAACGTGAAGAACTTGAAGCAGACATCGATGAATCACTTATCGTTGAATACTACAACAAATTATAATTTCAAACTAAAAAACATCTCATTTTTAATGAGATGTTTTTTTTGTCCAAATTTTATAAATTTCAATTAACGGTATCAAAGTCTCTTTCAAATAATCAAGTTGTTTATATTCATCTAAAATGAAAAACTTATTTTCAGTAGTTAAATTTTGACCAATCAATAATTCTTTAGTTTTTACCTCGCCCCATTTTTGACTATCTTCTTGCGTTATCATTCTCGCTAAGGTGATTGTTTCTTTATTCGTATGGTCTACTGACCACAAAAATGTCTCTTCTAGTTTTTGGATTGCCGGAATTGATTCGTTGATTCCCTTTTCGTACAAACTCTTGTCCTTAATATCCGCTAATGCAGACAGCCAAATAAATAATCGATCATTCCAGAAACCTATCTCAAAATGTGGCATCATTTTATACCCACGTTTATTTTCACTAAATGCCATCCAAGTATCAGGTGGCGGATTTTTCGACCTTCGGGCATGTTTTGCAATATGCAAATAAAGTTCCACACCCAATTGCTCTTCTAAAAATGGTAACAACTCAGATCCCACTATTTCAAACTTAGGATCAATAATTGTTCGAATTTTTTCTAACCGACCATCCAACGTTTGATCGTTAAAAACTAAAAAATCATCTTTAATAAACATTTCACTCTCTCCTTTTGATCCAAACATGGTATGCTAAAAACATAACTTACTGAAAGGTGGTACTTTAAAATGGCTGAAAATGATTTAGATCCACATCTTCAATCCGGACTTTACGGAACGCCGCAACTTCACCCCGATGAACAAAGAAAATACTTAGGTACCTTTAGAGAACGGGTTAGCTTAACAATGACAATTGATGAAGTAACTGCGGCCAACAATATGGCTGGTTTTGAACAAGAACTCGTTACACATCCTGATTATCATGCCCTAATTAACGGCATGATTGATCAAAAAACATTAGCACCTTACATTACGTTACTCCATAAGCATAATGTTAATTTCACATTGACATCGAATAGTGAAAATCCTGTTGGCGCTGAAATTATGGGATTAGTTATCGCAACTGAAAAAACGGCAATCAACGAATCAGTTGTTGCTATTAATGACAAGTATCCCATTATTAAAAGTGACGCTCCAGCAAAGAAAAAATCATTTTTTGAAAATTTATTTGACTAATATAACTTGAATCAGCACCTATCATAAAAGTGCTGATTCAAGTTTTTTATTATTTGAACTAACGAGATTCATAAAATGCCAATAATTTCCCGTTCTAAACACCACTATTGGTATAGCCAAGTAACTTTGAAACACCCTTTCTTACTACACTTTCTACTAACTCGACTCAATGCTTAACAGTTCTCACTTTTCTATTATAGTATACCAAATATTCCAGCTAACCTCTCATATTTACGGTTGCCTCCCCACAATTAATTAAGAGCAATATGCTATACTATTCTTTAGTAAACAACGCGAAAGGAGCCATTTATGTTACAACCACTTGCCTTTAGAATGCGACCAACAAAAATTGAAGAAGTTGTTGGTCAACAACACCTCGTCGGACCAGGTAAAATCATTAAACGAATGGTCGACGCAAAACTACTTTCTTCTATGATTTTATACGGCCCACCTGGCACTGGAAAAACGAGTATTGCTAGTGCTATTGCCGGATCAACGCAATATGCATTTCGCAAATTAAATGCGGCAACCGATTCTAAAAAAGATCTTGAAATTGTTGCTGAAGAAGCAAAAATGAGTGGGACTGTCATTTTACTTTTAGATGAAATTCATCGATTAACAAAACCAAAGCAAGATTTCCTATTGCCACATTTAGAAAACGGTCGAATTATTTTAATTGGTGCAACCACTGAAAATCCATATATTACTATCAGTCCGGCTATTAGAAGTCGAACACAGATTTTTGAAGTGAAACCTTTAGATGAAAAAGATATTGAAATTGCATTGGATCGTGCCTTAGCCAATAAAGAAATTGGACTTGGGAACCTTAACATTAACCTAGAAGACAATGCCCGATTACATTTAGCTCGGGCAACTAATGGGGATTTACGCAGTTCCCTAAATGCACTGGAGTTAGCTGCCAAATCCACACCGCCTGATGCTTCAGGTCTCATTACTCTAACGTTAACAATCATAGAAGAATGTCTGCAGAAAAAGGCACTAACACATGATAAAGATGGTGACGCACATTATGATGTTATTTCCGCTTTTCAAAAGTCAGTCAGAGGTTCAGATGTTAATGCCGCTCTCCACTACTTAGGCCGCTTAATTCTCGCTGGTGATTTGCCTACAATTGCTAGACGTTTAATTACGATGGCTTACGAAGATATTGGGTTAAGCAGCCCTGCTGCCTGCGCAAGAACCGTAACTGCCGTACAAGCTGCTGAAAAAATTGGCTTTCCGGAAGCTAAAATTCCGTTATCAAATGCGGTCATTGACCTTTGCCTTTCACCCAAATCAAACTCAGCTAATGTTGCTATCAACAACGCAATCGCTGATATTGAAAAAGGTGGTTTTGGCGATATTCCTGCTCATTTAAAAGATGCCCACTATAAAGGTGCCGAAGATTTAGGCCATGGTATTGGTTATAAATTTCCTCATGACTACCCTAATGACTGGGTTAAACAACAGTATCTGCCAGATAAATTAAAAGAGGCTAATTACTATGAACCAAAATCAAATGGTCGCTATGAACAAGCGCTTAAAGAACAATATCGCAAATTACATCCAGTAAAAAAATAATCTGTTGACGCTTACATCAAAAATGTTGCACGTTCTAAAAGTCTGTGCTATATTAAGGATGAAGTTCTGAAGTGTACGCGTTATCTTATTAGAATGTTGACCGAACAAATAATTATATCTAGGCGTCAACTTAATAGGCTAGCTGATTTCAAGCCATTTCACTTGGTAGTTAGAAGTTAGTACAGTCGATGCCACCTGCTTCATTGCGGGCTCAACTCACGAAGATGATTAACGGCACTACGCGGATTTTCCAAAGCTTTTGGCTTTGATGGTCTGAGCAAACTCTGTTTGTTCAGGCTTTTTTTATGCTAATAATAAGGGAGTTTTTTTATGTTAATTCGGATACTTTTAGCCATTCTTTCAGTCTTACTTTTAACCATTGGCTATTACCTATTCTCACATCGCAACAAAAATTTTATGATATTTAAACCCGAAACAAATAGTATTTTAAGATCTATATTACTCATTTTTAGTTTAATTATCAGCATTGAAAGTTTAATCGGGTTAGTTTCAGTCTTAATTTTCATTCCAATATTCTGTGGTCTGCTAGTCGCTCTAGCTTGTCTTACCGTTGGCGCTTTAACCATTATTTTATCTTTTTTTATGCATTAAGCTAGATTTGTAACCGTTTTTACTTCTATTTTCATTAAATTTGTCGTAAAATAGAAGTATACAAAAGAAAGAGGTGGATGACCATGTTACAACAATATAAAAATATTTTAGTCCCTGTAGATGGTTCGGATGAAGCAAAATTAGCCTTTGAAAAGGCTGTACAAGTAGCTTTAAGAAATGGCGAAGATTCTACACTTCATCTTTTACACGTCATCGATACTCGAGCATTCCAAAATATCTCAAGTTTTGATACGTCAATGGTTGAACAAGTTAGTGATACAGCAAAAGAAACATTGAATAAATATATTGAACAAGCCAAAAAAGCTGGTCTTAAAAACGTTGATTATGCCATTGAATATGGTTCTCCAAAAGTAATTATTGCAAAAAACGTGCCCATTAATTTAGATATTGACTTAATCGTAATCGGCGCTACTGGCTTAAATGCCGTTGAACGCTTATTAATTGGTTCCGTTACAGAATATGTCACTCGAGTAGCAGAATGTGATGTCTTAGTTGTTAGAACTGATTTAAATAATGTACCTGCACTTAAAAGTAATCTTAAATAACAAAAAAAGAAATTAACCAACTCAGGTTAATTTCTTTTTATTTTGTCTTAAATTCACATGAAATGATGTGGTCATCTACCATCCCCATACTTTGCATCAAGGAATAAACAATTTTCGGACCAACAAACTTAAATCCCAACTTTTTTAATGCCTTAGATAACTGCTTTGATAAATCTGTTTCTGCTGGAACTTCTTCTGCATGTCCCCAAAGATTATTGATTGGTTTATTAACCACAAATTGCCATAAAAATGCATCAAATGTTTGCCCAGCTTGATTCATTTTAACAATGACTTGTGCATTCGTAATAATTGCTAAAATTTTACGTTGGTTACGAATAATACTTGAATTTGCCATTAACTCAGCAACTTTACTATCATCAAACTGACTCACCTTCTGAATTGAAAAATTTTCAAAAGCAGCGTTAAAAGCACCACGCTTATTTAACACGGTTTGCCAACTCAAACCTGCCTGCATTAATTCCAAACTTAATAATCCAAATAATTGTTGATCACCAAAGAGTGGTTTCCCCCACTCTTTATCATGATAATCTTGCATCAATTGATTGCCAGATTGTGCCCATGGACATCTTTCCATACGCTCTCCTCCTGTTTCATTTAACTAAAAAAGATTACTAGCGCTGTTCCCAGACTAGTAATCTTCTTCATTTTAGATTTAGATTTCAGGTAGTTCAGTAAAATCATAATGCAATTCTTTAACAGCAGCATGTTCATCAAATGCTAATTGAATTAATTGATCAATCAATTCTGAATAACCAATACCTGATACTTCCCACAATTGTGGATAAAGTGAAATATTTGTGAAGCCTGGCAATGTGTTTAATTCACCAAGATATGGAATACCATCTTTAACTAAGAAATCAATTCGTGCTAAACCACGACAACCCAATGCTTCGAAAGCACGTAATGACATGTCCTGGATTTCTTTTGTTAATTCGTCTGGTAATTCTACTGGCATTTCAAATTCGACACCTGAAGCATCAACGAACTTATTATTATAATCGTAAAATACATCAGATTTAGGTACAATAACGGCACCTAATTTTGAAGCCTTTAAATCAGTATTCCCAAGAATTGAGCATTCAATTTCGTCGGGATTTTCAATTGATTCTTCAACTAAAATCTTTGTGTCATATAAAAAGGCATCTTCTAAGCCTTCAATAAATTCTTTTTCATTATGCGCTTTATGAATACCCACTGATGAACCTTGATTAGCTGGTTTAATAAACACAACATCCCCAAGTTCTTTACTAATATGTGCATAAGTCATTTCGGCACGGTTATTTGCTTTAACAACTAAGTACTTTGTATTTCTGATATTGTTTAACGTTAACATTTTTTTCGTTAAATCTTTATCAAATGAAATTGCTGATGATCGAACATCACTACCAATGTAAGGCTTATCTAAAAGCTTGAATAGCCCTTGGATTGTGCCATCTTCACCCATGTTACCATGGATAACTGGGTAGAATAAATCAATATCTTTCACTTCAGTTAAACTCATAATGTTAGCTAATGGGTTTGTGAAATCAATCGTTGGTAAAACGTCAGCAACCACTTGTGCTTCTGGTTCGCCGTCAAAGATACGACGTGAAGCAGCATCGCCAAGTAATACACCTGTCTTTGTAAACATGAATAAACTAACTTCATATTTATTTTTATCCATTGCATCATAAATATTATGTGCTGAACGTTTTGACACGTCATGTTCTGATGAATTACCACCAAAAAGTAATCCGATGTGTATCTTCTTGTTTGTCATCATATATCCATTCCTCTTTGTGTTATATTTTTTACTCGTCTAAATCCTTAATCTTAATAATACCATGTTCGTACCAATTTTGTCATTTACTTTTACTATTTTATACATAATTTAATGATTAACCTTAAAATAAGCTTAACTAATAAATAAAGACCGTTATTTATCAGTTCTTTAAGCTAGTTAAAAGTCAAAAAAATCTTAATAACCCCCTAAAAAGTAAGGTTATGACACCCTTAATCAATTTATATGCCATAAATCTGCTTGGATAAATAATTTAGTTTAAAATTTAAACGTAAAATAAAAAGCTAGTTAAAAACCAAATTTGGTTTCTAATTAGCTTTTCTTTAATTATTATCTTAAGCGATATGTCCACTTAAACTTTTAATTGTTTCGGGATCTCGATGATCAAAAAATTGACTTGTATTAGTATCCATATCGTTAATCATTTTCATTTCAGCATCAGTCAATTTAAAGTCAAAAATAGCCAAATTATCAACAATTCTTTCCTTATGAACTGATTTTGCCAATGCAACTATTTTTTGTTGCGTTAACCAACGTAGTACAACTTGACCCACATTTTTCTGATACTTATTCGCAATTTCTTGCAAAATTGGATTGGTGAATAAGCCATTACGGCCTTCAGCAAATGGCGCCCATGCTTCTGCCTGTACATTATAGCTACGCATATAATCTACTGATTCTTTTTCCTGAAAGAAAGGATTTAATTCAATTTGATTAACTGCTGGTTTAACATTATTAAACACAGCTAAATCAGTTAATTGATCATTATAAAAATTAGAAACACCAATCGATTTAACTTTGCCCTCTTTTTGAGCCTCTTCTAGTGCTCGCCAAGCACCGTAAGTATCTGCATATGGTTGATGTAATAAAACTAAATCAACGTAGTCTAACTTAAGTTTACGTAAACTTTCATCTAACGATGCTTTAGCTTTTTCATAACCAAAATTGCTAATCCATAATTTAGTTGTAATAAAAAGATCTTCTCGTTTAGCCCCAGAACGCTTAATTCCTGCGCCAACACCTTCTTCATTACCATAAGCCTGTGCAGTATCAATTAATTGATAACCCGCTTGAATCGCATCTACTACAGATTGTTCAGCTACTTTTAAATCAGTAATCTGATAAACACCAAAACCCATAACAGGCATTTTATTTCCATCATTTAACGTAACATATTCCATTATTAAAGCCCCTTTTCTACTTTACATTGTACATTAAGCACTATGAAAACCACTTTATAGTACTTAATTTTGATTATTTAACTATTTTCTAACCCAATGGTGCTAACATTTTAATCATTTTTGCTGGTACACCACCAACAACCGTATTATCAGGAACATCCTTAGTCACTACCGCACCTGCACCAACGATGACATTATTACCAATATGCACCCCACCGATAATAGTAACATTGCCACCAATCCATACATCACTACCAATTGTGATTGGCTTAGTAAAGGATATTAAATAGTGACTCCCATCTTCTCGAGTACCGAATCGTTTATTTGCATCTAGTGAATGTGCCCCACAATATAATTTCGTATCAGGTGCAATCACAACACGATCACCCAACGTAATCAAATTTGAATCTTGAAATGTACAGTTTCCATTAATAAAAACATCATCACCAACTTGAATATGTGACCCATAATTTGCGGTAAACTGTCCATTAATCGCTAAACGCTCACCTGATTTTCCAAGTAACTCTTTAATAGCCACTGTCCGTTGTTCTTGATCTATCGTTGTATTAATCGTGTTGATTAAACTTTTTCCTCGAGCAAGCATTTGTTGAATCTCTGGATCACGATAATCATACTCTTGACCCGCTAATAATTTTTCATGTTCTGTCATCATTTTATTACCCCCTTAACATTTATTAGTCTCAGTATAGTCCTTTGAGTTCACTCCAAGTCAACTCATATAATCTTACTTTAAAAAAAAATAGACCACTAATCTCCAATTCATTATCGGAGATTAGTGGTCTAACCTAAATCATTTATTTTAATTTAAACATTTAATATCCACATGAAGAGTAAGAATACGAAGAATAACCCATACATAATAGGATGAACTTCTTTGCGACGACCAGCAGCAATCATTGTGATTGGATAGAAAATCATACCCAATGCAATCCCATCAGAGATGCTATACGTTAATGGCATCCCAATGACGATTAAAAATGCTGGAATTGCAATTTCCATTTTTGACCATTCAATTTTTGTTAACGATTGTGCCATCAACACACCAACAATAATTAATGCAGGTGCAGTAACTTGTGTCGTCACAACTGATAATAATGGTGAAAAGAATATCCCAACAATGAATAAGAGACCTGTTGTAACAGAAGTTAACCCTGAACGTCCACCAACTGCGATACCTGCTGAAGATTCAACGTAAGCCCCAACTGGTGATGTTCCTAGAACTGAACCAGCAAGCATTGCTGTTGAATCAGCAACTAAAGCTTTACCAACTCGTGGCATTTTGTTATCTTTCATGAATCCTGCTTGTTGTGCTAGACCAACTAAAGTCCCCGCAGTATCAAAGAAAGTAACCAATAAGAAAGTTAAAACAACCACCCATAATTGAATGGTATTGATGTCACCAATATGCTTAACACCTTGCATAAATGTAGGTGCCAAACTTGGTGCACCAGAAACAATTCCTGTTGGTGCTTTAATTAAATCAGTAACAAATCCAAGAATAACGGTTGCGAACATCCCGATGAAAATACCACCTGGAACACGTCTCACCATTAAAATTGCAGTAACGACTAAGCCAAAAATAGTTAGCCACGTTGTTCCAACTGTTAATGATCCTAACCCAACCACTGTTGATTTATTTGCGACAATTAACCCACCGTCTTGTAACCCAATAAAGGCAATAAACAAACCAATACCACTTGAAATTGCATATTTTAAATTACTTGGAATTGCATTAATAATCATTTCACGCAATTTAAAAATTGTGATTAAAATGAAAATTAACGAAGCTACAAATACACCAGCTAAAGCTGTTTGCCATGGAATACCCATACCGATAACAACTGAATATGAAAAGAAAGCATTAATTCCCAATGCTGGTGCAGTTGCGATTGGATATTTAGCTAAAACACCCATTAAGATACAACCTAAGGCACTTGCTAAGGCAGTTGCCGTAAAGACTGCTCCCTTGTCCATCCCTGAGGCACTTAAAACTGTAGGATTGACGAATAATATGTAGGCCATTGAAATGAAAGTTGTAAACCCAGCCAAAACCTCACGTTTTACGGTTGTATGCAACTGATCAATTTCAAAATATGATTTAATGCGATTAATCATTTTAAATCTCCTTTTTATAAATGCATTTGTTCGTGTTTATCTCTCTAACGAGCAATTACTATTGTACTATATTCGTATATTAATGTAAATGACATTAATATACGAAATTTCGTTAAGTATTTCTTATACTGTGATAATTTTATCAATTTTGATATCAAATGGATCAATGTCCCATTTTTCAGAAGTTATATTTTGGACATCAAGACAAAGTGCCACTGTTTTAGGCTGATATTTGGCAATAAATCGATCATAATAGCCACCACCAAATCCGATTCTTTGATGATTTTTCAAATTGAAACCCACTCCTGGTACAATCACTAAATCCAACTCATTATTTTCAAGCGCAGCATTATACTCAGGTTCCAAAATACCATAATCACTTTTTATCAATACTTGTTCACGAGATAGATATGGTAAAAATGCTAATTGCTTTTCAGGCATTGTTTTTGGCACATATACTTTTTTTCCTTGAGATAGCGCAGCTGCCAATAATTGAGTTGTCTTAAATTCAATCGGTTGACTCAGTGTTACACCAATTGAATGCGCTGACTGCCAATCAGCTGACTGCAAGACTTTATCAATAATAGTGGCTTCTTGTGCCTCTTTTTCTAATACCTTATTTTTAGATAAATCAGTCATTTTCTGAATAATTACTTGTCTTATTGCTTGTTTATCCAATCGCTCACACCTCTGCATCAAATTTGCCAGTTATGACAAGTTTGCCAATCATACCGTCAGCTTCAACTATTTTATGAGCTGCTCGTAATGTGTCAGCGTTAAGTCCTGTGACTGTTTTGGTCATCGTTGATTTTAACTCTCCCGCATCCAATAGTGTTGCTAATCGATTGAGTATCGTCCCTTGTGAACCCATATCTGCCGTATAATAAACCCCTTTTGTAAAAACCGTTAGCCATTTAAAATCATTACTTTTATTCTTTAAAAGACTAATTGGCAGTTCTGTTGCTGTCCCTACAATAGAAGTAATAATACCTTGTGGTTTAATTAAATCCGCTGCTACACTAAAATAGTGCTCCGTTGAGTGTAAAATTAAAATAGCATCAACTTCATTAATATCTAATTTTGCTAGTTGTTCTTTTAAATCTTTTCGATGATTAATAATGATGTCAGCACCCATTTTTTTGACCCAATCACTCGTTTCTGATCTTGAAGCAGTCGTAATCACTGTTAAGCCTGCCCATTTAGCCAATTGGATGGCAATTGAACCAACGCCACCCGCTCCATTAATAATTAAGACAGATTGTCCTTGATTAGCATTTTTTTCTGGAATAAAGTCTAATTTTTCAAATAAAGCTTCCCATGCTGTAACACCCGTTAATGGCATCGCAACTGCCTCAGCATTTGAAATTTTATTGGGTGCATGCCCAACAAGTCGTTCATCAACTAATTGATATTCCAAATTACTTCCTGGACGATTATTCACACCAAGGTAAAAAACCTGATCACCAACAGCAAAATTAGTAACCTCTGACCCAATTTCTGAGACTGTCCCAATGGCATCAAAACCTAAAATAAGTGATTTATCTTCAGAATCAATGCTCATTCTTGATTTATAATCTATCGGATTAACTGAAACGCCTGCTATTTCCACTAGAATATCGTGTTTTTCAGGCACCGGTTTATCAATTCTGATATTCCGTAAAGCTCTTATATCTTCCGTCTTAAACTGACCAAATGCTGCAATTGCCTTCATTTTATTTGCCATTACTTATCTCTTCTTTCATTTAATGTAGCGTCTAATAGTTATCTTACTACAGTTTAGTAAAATAATAGCTATACTCAGATTTAATTGACTTTTACGTCCAACTTTTGTACGCTTTATTGGAACATAATCTAAAAATATCAGGAGATGACATGATGGATAAACCATTAAAAACACGTCGTGAATTAAAAAATAGCGTAAAAGTACTATTTAAGGAACATTGGAAAACAGCAATTTTAACTAGTTTAATTGTATCTGCGTTAACAATTATCGCGAATAGTTTCTATCTTCATGCTTATCTAGGATCAATAAAAGCAGGCTCAAAAACGGCCATTTATACAACCTCATTTAGTATCTATTTAATTTTAACGTTCGCCGCATCATTCATCTTAATTGGCGTTAATTACTCATTTCTAAATTGGTTTGATTCAAAAGAACTTTCAAAAACACCCGTTAGAGATAGTTTCCAAATCTTTTCTAATGAATTTTTCTTATCAACAATCTGGACTGCTATCGTTAAATATTTTTTCACAACCCTTTGGGCATTACTATTATGGGTTCCTGGTATTATAAAAAAATATAGTTATTCACAAGTGTACTTAATAAATAAGGACTTGGCAGAAAATCCAAATCATCCAGAACTAACCGCACGTCAAAAATTAAAATTAAGTGCCAAATTAATGAAAGGTCATAAATTCGACCTATTTGTTCTAGAACTTAGCTTTTTAGGTTGGAACTTACTTTCTACCATTACTTTTGGAATTAGTACAATCTGGGTTTTACCTTACCAATCAACAACCTATGTCGCATTCTATAGAGACTTAGCAGGCGATACTTTTTTAACAATGACAACTAACAAATAAAAAGACTGAATTTCTTCAGTCTTTTTATTTTGTCTTCACATGTTTAAGTCCTTCTCGAACAGCTAACTCATGATTTTCAACAAAATCTTTAACCCAATTCATATCGGTTTTAGCGTATTCACGCAACGACCAGCCAATTGCTTTTTGAACAAAAAATTCATTTGTTGTCCTATCGTTTAAAATCATTTTTGTTAAATAATCCAAATGCGTTTCTTTCCGATAACCCAACTGGAGCGTAATGCCAACCCGTCGCATCCAAAAATTGTCATGATTTTCAAATTGTTGACTAATAGAATCAAAAGTTTCTGAATGTAATCGCACAAAATCACTAATAACTTTACGTAAACTATCAACTGAATCCCACCAAGCCTTAACAGAAACTAAATCAATGAGTACTTGAATATCATCTATTGTGAGTCGTTTCACATTTTTTTGTGCTAAATCTATTGCAACATATTGATATTCCCTTTCCTCTCGATCGTAGTAAGCCACAATTTGTGCTAAAAGCTCATCCAGTGACCATCCCTTTGATTCTTTCATTATATCTTTTGTTAAGTCACGCCGATTTGGTGCCCGAATTCCTAAAAAAGTAAACTGATTTTTCATATAGGCTTCCATTTTTTCAACATTTTCATGATTTCTCTCAAAATTAATCATTTTTTCCCCTTCCATTGTAACCGCAACCATATCAGTTGGATAAAGGATTTTATGATGTTATACTAAGGTTAATCATATAAAGGGGGAATCATTATGTCAATGCATAACAATTTGAAACAATTACTAACAATCAAAGAAGGACCAGTTGTATCAATCTTTATCAAGACATACCCAGGAATTAATTTTGCCGCAAAGAATCAATTGAAACTCAAAACTAGTTTGAAAACTGCAAAAGAAGAACACGCAGAAATTGATAAAAAAGTTTGGGTTACAATTGAAGCGCAATTAACCCAGTTCATCAATGATATTGCTGATAGAATTGGTCAATTCCCTAGCATTGCACTTTATTTAACACCAACTGATTACTTTAAATTCAATTTGAATCACGCAATTGAATCTGACCAAGTTATTGTTGGTCCTGAAGCGTACACGTTACCATTACTTGCTCAACAAGCCACAAAATTATCAGGAACAATCTTGAGTTTACATCGTGATTCATTCGAGCTACACCAATTTAAAGAAGGTGTCTTGTTAAAACAAGCCTTACCAAAAGACGCTCCTATTGATATGATCTCAGCACTTGGTCCTGAAAGAACAGATACAACAACGACTCATGGTCCTACAGGTGCCCTTCACGGTTTAAACACTAAAGATGAAGAAAAAGCGATTGATAACAAAAATTACTATTTAGCAATTGAGCAATTTTTAATGGCTCATCCAGAATTAATTTACAAACGTCTTTTCCTTATTGGTTTACCTAAAAACCAAAGCCTATTCCGTGAATTAACGAAATTAAAAACAATTAACTCAGAAATTACGATTAAAAAATCACCTAGCGCTTTGACAACTGCAGAAATTGAAAAAGAATTATTAGACCAAAATCAACTCTTAATTGATCAAACCGTTGAAAAATTATTAGATCATGCTCGTTCACTCGATGAATTTAATCCAAGTGAATCAAGCCCAGTTGATTTGTTCGCTTTATTAACACAGCATCGTGTTAAAACTTTGTTAATTAATAAAGATGCAACTTTCCCCGGTTTAATTGTTGATGGTCAAATCGTTGACACCGAACCTGGCAAAACAACCAATAACCTATTAAATGATTTAGCTAACTTTACGTTACGTAATAGTGGCGATGTCTACGTTATCTCGGCTGACCACTTTAATTCGGGTCAATTCGTTTATGGCGTTTAAGCATTCAAAAGAAGACATGTTGTCTTCTTTTTTTGTGCCCGATTTTTAACTATCATGTTATACTTAAAAAAACAAATACATCTTTCAGGAGACGAAATTAATGAATAAAGTTTATTTAGCAGGTCCTTTTTTCGACGACAAACAACGTAACCGCGTTGCTCAGGTTGTCGCAGCCTTAAAAGAGAACAAAACAATTGATAGTGATAATATCTACTTACCCCAAGATAATCAAAGTGAGCAATACGAACAATTCAGTAAACCATGGCAACGTGCTGTTTACCTAGCTGATACACGACAAGTTCATCGTGCTGACGTTGTTGTCGCTATCCTTGATTACAAAGATGACGAAGGTAATGAGCCCGACTCCGGAACTATGTTTGAAGTTGGCATGGCTGTTGAAGCTCATATTCCCGTTATTTTAGTCCAATTTGAAGCTGGTCGCGTGATTAACTTAATGTTATCTGAAAGTTTAACGGCCTTCTTTGATGAAAATAAGAATGGCTTAAAAGAACTTTCTAAATACAATTTTGATGTTTTGGAAGAAAAAATTACTGAGAATGACGTTTTATAAATCAATGATGAATTGTCACCTAAAGCTTGCTAGACGTTTTTGGGGGTGTCTATCGTAGTTATTGAAAGGAGATATGCAATTTATGAAAGAAGTAGATGATAATTACAAGCTTATCAAAAGAAGAAAACAAGAACGAATTGCAAGTATTGTTACCGCTATTTCTCTTGTTTTAATTGCTCTAATTTGTTTCACTGGCTTATTTTTAAAGAACAGAGTAAATGAAAATTTTATTGCTCTATGCGTCATACTTATATGTATTCCGCTTACCATTTCTAACTATATATTGTACAAATCCTTCTACCCCAAGGCAGAGAATGTCCCACAACCATTATTTATACCAAAAGTATATGGTCTTGGAATAACAATTAATCCTAACCATCCAGTAGGAAAGTTTTTTTGGATTTTAGTAGGTATAGCTATTTTAATATTACTTTTCTACACAATCTTTAATCTATAACTAGAATCATGGTAATCTAACTATTATTTAATCAAAGACACATAAATAAAAATCATAGATAAAGTTCAGAAACAATGGCTCTATGTCAAATAGCGTTGATAAAGCAAAAAAATAGTGTCGATGATTTCTCATCAACACTCAAAAGTATAGAACCTTTATTCTTACTATTATTCTGGATTTTTTTCTGCAGAAAATAGCAAAATTTATGTGTTCAAGTGAAGAATCTAAATCGTAAGATTCTTCAGCTTTAATTTTATCATTTTTTGCTTCATCAACGCTATTTGAGATAGAGTCTTTTTACTGTCTTATCTATTTATTACCAAATGTTAACGCGTTCATCAGGAATTCTATACATATCATCGCCTGGAACAACACCAAAGGCGTCATAAAAATCAGCTAAATTTTGAACCTGAATATTAGCCCGTAACTTGGCTGGCGCATGGACATCAATTGATAATAACAATTGCATGTACTGCGTCGCTGCCTTCATGCGCCAGACTTGCGCCCAATTAATGAAAAATGCTTCAATATCAGCATCATCTTCTGCTTTGGCAGCCTCCAATGCACAACTCAGTCCACCTGCATCAGCAATATTTTCAGAAACCGTTAAAGTCCCATTAACTTTTTGACCAGCGTACTCAGTTCCATCAAATTCATCAATCATTTGTTGTGATAATCCTTTAAAATGAGCTAAATCAGCTTCACTCCACCAATTATTCAAATTACCATATTCATCAAATAACGCCCCATTATTATCAAAAGCATGCGAAATTTCATGAGCAATCACAGCCCCAATTCCACCATAGTTAGCACTACTACTCTGTTCTAAACTATAAAATGGCGCTTGTAAAATTGCTGCTGGAAAGACAATAATATTTTTAAATGGATGATAATAAGCGTTAACTGTTGCAGCACTCATCTCCCAGAGATCACGATCAACTGGTTGGTTCCATTTACTAAACATATCTTCAGTCGCTAATTCGTCAAAAGCCATTGCGTTCTCTAATAATGTTTTATCAGCATCAACATGCATTTTTTGATACAATGGGTTAATTTTATCTGGATAACCAACTTGAATACCTAATTTACTTAGTTTTAAAATGGCTTTATCTCGTGTCGCACTTGTTAACCACGTATTATTAGCCAACCTATTTTGGTAGACACCTATCATTTTTTCAACCATTTGGTGGACGTCTGCTTTAGCGTCTTCACCAAAATATTTATGTCCATAATATTCGCCAACAATGCCACTATAAGTTCCCATAGCTAAATAATAAGCAAATTTCTGTTGTTTCTTCGGTGCTTTACTTCCGGATAACGCGCGTCCATATTCACCAGAAATAACACGTAAATCATCTGATAAGAATGAACTAAGACTTCCTACTGTTTTAACAATTAACCAGCTTTTAAAGTCATTAAAGTGGTCTGCATTTAAAATCTCATCAATCGCCGCTAAATACTTAGGTTCAGCTACAATTATTTTTTCTGGTTCATTGCCATTTAAAAGATTTTTAACAATGGCTTTTAAATCTAAATTTTTACTTTGTGAGCCAAATTCTTCAAAAGTTTGAGGATTGTATACTTTGCTGTAATCAGCTGATTCTTCAGCACTTTTCACATGTGGCACTAAATTTCGATCAAAAGTTAATGCTTGTGAAATGACTTGTTTAGCGTCTTCTTCACTATAATCTAAAGCAACTAACAATTTAGTCATCATTTGGCTAAATACTTGAAGTAACCCTGCAGCTTGCTGATTGTCTTCTTCATAATACGTTTTATCTGGCAAAATCAACCCTGGAGCTGCCGCAAATAACGCATTGATTTGAGCATTTTTCATATCGGCATCAACATCAAAACCAATTGGTGTCGGATAACCGGCACGAACAAAATCAGCCCATTTAGTATCAAAATCAGCTAATGTAGCTAAATTTTCTAAAGGTGCTAAAACGGCCTTCAATGGTGCCGTTCCTTCTGATGCACGTCGATCAAAATCTGCCGCTAACGCATAGTAGTTTAAGAATTCTTGCATTAAGGCTGACTTTTCACTTGAGTCAGCTGCCATTTTTTCAAAATCACTCATCAATGTTTTATCAATCTCATCAGCTAAATCATTAAAACCACCCGTTGCTGGTTTGTCATCTGGAATTTTAGCAGTTTTCAACCATTCGCCATTCACGGCTTCATATAAATCATCTTTAATTAATTGCTTGTTTACAGTCATTATTTTATCTCCTTTTTAGTTTAATATGTAATCTAGTATAAACGTTATGATGGAGATTTAATAATCATTTACTCAGAAATTGATTAGCTATTTCTGCCAAATTAAAAAAACTGTACCTAAGAAAATAATTTCTAGGTACAGTCGGTCAGCTATTATAGCTTTACAGTCGTTAGTTTCATTTCATTTATCTGATACTTCTTTGAATCAATTAATACAGGATTTTCTTGCCTTATTTCAGCCAAACGTTCCGAATCAAACTCTGTATACAATAATTCTTGCTTTTCAACTGATGCCATTTTAATTACGTTACCTTTCGGATCCCACACGCGACTTAACCCACATGATTCTCTTGATTCAGTATAACCACAATAATTAGTCATTGTCGTATACATGGTATTATCATGCGCTCTTGCTGCGAAACGAATTACAGATCCATCATAGCCATTTCCTTTAGTAATTAGTGCACTAACCAAATAGGCCTGACATCCAGCTTGTGCCAATAATCGTGCATGTTCGCCAAAAGCGGAATCATAACAGATTGCTAAACCTATTTTCCATCCATTTAATTCTAACATCACAAGATTAGACCCAGCAGTGTAAATTTTTCTCTCATCTTCATCAAGATTTATTTTATTGTATCTGATTTTTTCTACCCCAAATTGATCAATGACAATTGATGAAATAAAAATTTTGTCATTCACTCTGGTAGGAGCCCCAATCACTGCTGCAATCTGTTGTTGTTTGCAAACTGCTAATAACGGATTCAAGCGTTCATCATTAGCAGTAAGCGTGTAACGAGTGACATCAGATTTAATCAATTCAGGCGCATATCCAGTTAAATACTCTTCGGGAAAAATAACGATGGCTGCTTTTTCTTTAGCGGCAGCAATGATAACCTCAACGGCTTTTTGGACATTCAATTCAATATCCCCATCATTTGAAGCCATTTGTGCGAGTGCAATTTTCAAATTATTATTTGCCACGATAGTATTCATAAAATCACCGCCTACTTTCCTATAAATAGTATTGTCCAATTTTACTTAAATCTATAGTCATTCTATCTCAGCTTTCATCTTTTTGAAATGATTTTTTTGAAAAATATAGAAATAATCCAAAAAAAATTAAAAGAGCTAAAACCGAAATCATATATTGGCTAGCCGTACTACTTAATATTGCTACATAACTTTTTTGTATCCATTCAACTGGGTTTATTAAGCTTAACCAAAAAATCCAATTTGATTCACTATTTAAATTTAAAAAAATACTACTAAAAATTATCAAAGGTATCATTACTAAATTAGTAGTTATACTTAATTGCCCCTCATTACTAGGAAAAGATGATAAACAAAATCCAATTAAAGTAAAAATAGATGCAGCTAAAAAAAATACAGGAATAAAAAAAATAAATTGTAATCCAGATAAATTATAACTAAAAAGGTAATTTTCAACTACTAATAGTAGTTCAGAAATGACCACTGCAATTAACGTTTGGCTAATAGTAACACTGATAAGATATTTCCAAAGTGAAAAAGAAGTAATTTTTAATAAATCAAATACGCCACGTTTTCTTTGAGCTAATATTGAAAAGGAACTTGTTGTACAACAATAGAAAAAAATACCCACAGTAAGTATACCTAACAATTTATTTCTACTCACCTCTATTTCAAAATAGAATAAACTTATTATAGTTCCCAATGGTAAACATATTGACCAAAATAACAAATAAATATCCTTGATATTCTTCTTAAATGTAATCTCAATTATATTAATCATAATCTTCCTCCTTTCCAATTGATTTATAAAATACTTCTTCTAAATTCTTAACATTGTATTTTTTAATTAACTCTTCTGGAGTACCTTCTTCTAATAATATGCCCCTGTCCATAATCATTATTCTATCTGCTATATTACGTACTTCTAACATATCATGTGAGGAAAATAATACTGTTTCCCCTTTATTTTTCAATTGGAGTACCATCTTTTGAATATCCCTTTGTCCACTTGGATCAAGACCAGCAGAGGGTTCATCTAAAATGACTAATTCAGGATCGTGCAACGTTGCAATACATAGGGCTAACCTCTTTTGCTGCCCTAACGATAACTTAGATGCTAAAGTGCGTTTTTCTTGAACAATTGTATAATTTTCAAGAGCAATTTGAATATTTTCTTTAGTCATATCTAAATTTTGAAATGTTCCAAACAACTTTAAATTTTCTTCTACTGTAAATCCTTCAAAAAATGGTGTTGTTTGTAATTGAACACCAATTTCAGGTTTTTTATTTTTACTTCCATATATAATTTCACCACTATCTGGTTTACTTAGGCCCAATATCATACGTATAGTTGTCGTTTTACCGGCACCATTTGTACCAATCAGTCCTATAACTTCATTTTTATTTATAGAAAAACTCAGATTTTTAATAATTTTTCGTTTTTTAAAATATTTTTCAACATTTTTAAATTCCATCAATTTCAATTTAATTCTCCTTTGTATATTCAACTTTGACTATACGCCATAAAATAAAGCCATATAAATGGCTCACATTTCATGTTCAAGTATAGCTATGGCATCATCAATGAATCTAATTTGTGAATTAATAATTTCAAACATATGCTCAAAAATTAGCTGTGTTAATCGAGGAATTTCACCCTGTAATACTTTTTCTTTAATATTCATTCCACTTTTAACAACTAGTAATTCATTTAATAATTGTTCTTTGTTTTTATTTAACTGCTCGATAGCCTCTTCTTTCGGTAATTGGTAGGCAAGAGAAATACCTGAAAATAAATCTGTAGGATAATTAATATTTGAACTGGCTAAACATTCAATTATTAATTGCTTTTGATACTGCTCTCCTTTAGCAGTAATTTCATATATCGCTTTTTGGCGGTGCCCATTACTTTCAATACTTGCTATTTTTATATAACCGTCTTTCTCAAGCTTCTTTAATGCATTGTAGATTGAACCAGTCAAAACACCAGCCCATCTTTGTGCATCATTCATTTCTAACATAGCTTTAATTTCGTACCCAGACATGGGCTGCAGACCCAACATAGCTAAAACCAATAATTTAGTCACTAAATTTCTCCTTTGTATATTCAACGTTGATTATACTTTAATTTAAATATCAAAATTTGTCAACTAATTATTAAAAATAAAAATCTAATACTCACTACCAGAATAAAAATTCATTAAATATTTTAAAATAGCTACGATATTTCTATGAAACGGAAAACTACCATAAAATATAGGTGAAAATTATGAATTAATTTCTTAACAAATATGTTCTGTATTTTCTTTAAAATCAGATATTTTGTATAATCTATTAAATTAAAAACTTATTTTGACATTCCATCAAAATATTACTTTCAGTAACATTTCATCTTATTAATATACGAAAAAAAATTTCTGGTTCTTTTAAAAAGTAATCCTTATTAGCAAAAAACTCTTCATGAGCGATGGATTATGTAATCAACTTTAATCCAATTTCAATTAATAAATGCTACGTAGAATGGTTTAATAATAATAATCGTATCTCTTGTAAATTAAAAGACATGACTCCGATAGAATATCGAAATCATGTCTTAGCATCTTAAATAATGGTTAAATGTCTAATTTTTTTGTTGCACTTCATTTACTTAAAAATAATTTTTTCTTTTACATATTTCAGCCTACAATGAAATATATTCCCGATATAATTAATATTACTGACAATAAAATACTGAATAAAAAAGCATATTTTTTTCATATTCAAATTGCTACCCATGTTTGAATTTTTAGCTACTAGTATTCTTGGATCATCTAAAAAGTATCTGTTATTCTTTTTTTATTTTTTATTATTGATGGAACATTTTTTAGCGGAAAAACTAACAAAATAATCCCTATCATTACGTTCACATCAAATACTTTATATTCTTCTACCTAGCCATTTATATTTTCTAACAAACTATAAATTATGATAAAATTTTTTTCAAAGACCACTTATAACGAAATATCTTATTCATATTCAAAACTATATACTTTTGCCGTACGATAAATCTCATTATATTAATATTTAAATAGAAATTTTAGCATTTTTTTCTTGAAGAATTGATACTTCAAGAATTTCAGTATATTAATTTTTGATATAAAAAAAGCCTTAAGTACTGATATATCAATACTTAAAGCCCTATGTTCTAAGACTACCCCACTGACCCTTCCATCTGATACTCAATCAGACGGTTCAATTCAACGGCGTATTCCATCGGTAATTCCTTCGTAAAAGGTTCAACAAATCCCATCACAATCATTTCTGTTGCCTTAGCTTCAGAAATGCCACGACTCATCAAATAATATAATTGTTCTTCAGAAATTTTAGACACTTTTGCTTCATGTTCCATTGAAACATTCCCATTCAAAATTTCATTAAAAGGAATCGTATCACTCGCAGATTGATCATCCATGATAATCGTATCACATTCAACATGCGCAAATGAGCCATCGCTATGTCGGCCAAATTTTAAATAGCCACGATAATCAACCCGACCACCATCTTTACATAATGATTTAGAGACAATCGAAGAAGTTGTATTTTTCGCATTGTGAATCATTTTTGCACCAGTATCTTGAATGATGTTACCACCCGCAAACGCAATTGATAACATTGTGCCATGAGCCCCTTGACCATCCAAATAAATACTTGGATATTTCATTGTGACTTTTGAGCCAAGGTTACCATCAACCCACTCCATTGTCGCATTTTCCAAAGCTCTTGCCCGTTTCGTCTCTAAACTGTACACATTATCCGACCAGTTTTGAATCGTTGTATATCGACAGTAAGCGTCTTTCATGACATTGACCTCAACCACTGCAGCATGCAGACTATCTGCAGAATAATTAGGTGCTGTACATCCCTCAACATAGTTCACACTTGCGCCTTCATCAACAATAATCAAAGTCCGCTCAAACTGCCCTGTATTCTCAGCATTAATTCTAAAATAACTTTGAATAGGCACTTCCGTCTTCACACCTTTAGGCACATAAATAAAAGTGCCACCAGACCAAACCGCTGAGTTTAAAGCAGAAAACTTATTATTAGAAGCAGGCACTAATTTACCAAAATATTGTTTCACTAATTCGGGATATTCTTGAACGGCAGAATCAGTATCCATAAAAATAATACCCAATTTTTCAAAATCTTCACGCATATGATGATAAACTACTTCTGACTCATATTGCGCCGAAGAACCAGCCAAATATTGACGTTCAGCTTCTGGTACACCAAGTCGATCAAATGTCTCTTTAATCTTATCTGGAACATCATCCCAATCTCTAGCGACATTATCGCTGGCACGTTGAAAATAACGCATGTTAGCCAAATCTAATTTGGATAAATCAGGACCAAAACTTGGCATTGGCATCTTTTGATACAAGGCAAATGCGCGAAGCCGGTAATCCAACATCCACGCTGGTTCATTCTTGACTGCCGAAATTTCTCGAACAATTGCTTCAGTTAAGCCACGTCCAGTTGAATAAATCGGTTCAAAATCATCTTTAAATCCGTATTCGTATTCGCCACCAACATCTAATTCTTTCATACTGATTCCTCCTTTCTAATTTTCTAAATTAACAGCTTGATAAGCTGCTTTCCAAGCTAATGTTGCACATTTAATCCGTGCGGGAAATTGTGCGACACCTTCTAAAATAGCTGCTTCACCTAAAAGAGCATCGTCAATTGCTTCACCTGTGACCATTTTTGAAAATGTCGTTACCATTTCTTCTATTTCTTCTTTTGATTTACCGATTATTTCATCTGTCATGATACTTGCGGACGCCTGACTAATTGTGCAACCCGTCCCCGAAAAAGCCACTTCTTGAACTTTATCATCTGCCATCACGAGTTCAACTTTCAAGACATCCCCACAAGTTGGATTTCTAAGTTCAATCGCTTTCTGCCCATTAACTAACGCCCCATGATGATGCGGATGCGTTGCATGTTCCAAAATAACTTGTCGGTATAAATGATCTAATTTAGATAGTCCCATATTTAAAGAACTCCTTTGTGGCGATTAACGCTTCAATAAATTTTTGATTTTCTGCCAATGTATTATAAAGGTAAAAACTGATCCGAACGGTTGATGAAACACCCATTCGTTTCATAAGTGGTTGTGCACAATGATGTCCAGCGCGGACCGCAATTCCTTGCATATCTAGCGCCGTCGCAACATCATGTGGATGCAATCCTGCCAAATTAAAGGAAATAACGCCTGAACGTTTGTCACTATCAGCTGGTCCATAAACCGTCACACCTGGAATCGCTTTTAATTTAGGCATTAAGTCCTTAACTAGCATCTGTTCATGTGCATGAATATTCGCCATTCCCACTTCGTTTAAATAATGAATGGTTGCACCCAAAGAGATAACCCCTTCAATATTAGGTGTCCCTGCTTCAAATTTCCATGGAATTTCTTTAAAAGTTGACTGTTGTTCTTCAACAAGTTCAATCATCTCACCACCAAATTCAAGGGGTTGCATGTCATTTAAATACGTTCTTTTTCCATACAAAACACCAATTCCAGTTGCGGCGCCCATTTTATGACCTGAAAATGCAAAAAAATCAACATCCAAATCTTGTACATTAATTGGCATATTAGGAACTGACTGTGCGCCATCACAAATGACGATTGCACCAACTACATGTGCCATCGCGGTTAATTCTTTAATTGGCGTAATACTCCCTAACACATTTGAAATCTGCGTTAACGATACAATTTTCGTTTTGGCTGTCATTTTTAATTTTGCATCGTCAACATCTAACTGACCATCATCTGTTAGACCGACGTAAACTAATTTGGCACCAGTCGCTTTGGCGACTTGTTGCCAAGGGACGAGATTACTGTGATGTTCCATAATGGAAATCAAAATTTCATCCCCAGCCTCTAATCGATTTTGTGCAAACCCTCGTGCCACCCAGTTCAAGCTTTCAGTTGTCCCTTTTGTAAATAAAATTTCAGACGCACTTTTTGCCTGAATAAAATCAGCCACTAATTGTCGTGTAGCTTCAAATTGTTCAGTCGCACGCTCAGCTAACGTATGCACACCACGATGGACATTTGCATTATCATTTTCATAATACTTTGAGATAGCGTCAATAACCTTCTGTGGTTTCTGAACAGTCGCTGCATTATCAAAGTAAATCAGCGGTTCGTCATTTACAAGTTGTTTTAAAATAGGAAAATCATTGCGATACTTTTTCAAATTTTTGGCCATTAATGAGTTTCCCTTCTATTGTTTCAATGAGTCTTGCTCGAACATCAACTGCTGGAATTGCCGTTAACACAGGGCCTAAGAATCCCCGAATAACAAGTCGTTCTGCCTCTTCTTTGTGTAGCCCACGACTCATCAGATAATAGAGTTGTTCCTGATTGACACGTCCGACACTCGCAGCATGCCCCGCTTGAACGTCATTTTCATCAATTAATAAAATAGGATTGGCGTCACCCCGAGCTTTTGTGGATAACATGAGCACGCGACTTTCTTGTTGTGCATTTGCACCCTTTGCACCTTTAATAATATGGCCAATTCCATTAAACGTTAGCGTTGAACGCGATAAAATCACCCCATGTTGCAGAATTTGCCCAATTGAATGTTTGCCATAATTCGTCACACGCGTATCAATTCCTTGAACTTGATTACCCGTCGAAATCGCAACCACTTTAACATCAGCATGCGACCCCGCACCAATTAAATCAGAATCGAAATCACCAATAATATTGCCATCATTAAGTAATCCGATTGACCAGTCAATTTTTGCGTTATCGAGTAAATAGCCACGACGATTAATATAGGCAGTGGTCTGTTCACCTAATTGATCAACGCCAGCAAATTTAACTTGGCTATTCGCTTCAGCAATCACTTCAACAATAATATTCGCAGTTGCTGCCTTATTTCCTAAGGTAGAACGATTTTCTAAATAAGAGAACTGACTATTTTCAGCTGCAACAATTAAGACGTGATGGACATAATCCTGGCCATCACGTGCATCCTGCGTTAAATAAGTGGTGATAGGTTGATCTAGGACTACATTTTTAGGGACATAAATAAACAGCCCACTCGTTAATTGGGCCAAATGAGTTGCTGTTAACCGGTCATCATCCCATTTAACTGCTTTAGTCATAAAATACTTTTGGACTAACTCAGCATGTTCTAATAGCGCTGTTGACCAATCACAAATGATAACGTGCTTGGCTTTCAACTCATCTGATAAATTCAAACTTAAAGTCCGTGACCCAACTTGACTGAACGTATTTTCAGCCATTTTTTTGACATCACCCTCAATTACACCTGATTCTGAAACCACTTGTTCCGGTACAATGGGCCATCTTTGATATCTAATTTTCTCAAATGAAGGAAGCTCTAACGTTGTCATTTTTGTAAAAGCAGCACTTCTCAAGTGTTGGAACCAATCGGGTTCTTGTTTTAGATTAGAAAAATCACTAATACTTTGTTTTAAGACCTTCAAATCACTCATTTCACGGCCTCCATTAAACGTTCTCATCTGTTAAAGTCACTTCTAACCCCAATTCGTCACGTAAACCAGCATAGCCTTCTTCTTCCAGTTTTTCTGCAAGTTCAGCGCCACCCGTTTTGACAACACGTCCATCCATCATAACGTGTACAACATCAGGCACAATATAATTCAATAAACGTTGATAATGCGTAATCATTAAGGTGCCAAATTCAGCTTTTTTCAACATTTCATTGACGCCTCGAGAAACTACTTTTAGCGCATCAATATCCAAACCAGAATCAATTTCATCTAAGATGGCAAATTTAGGTTCAATCATCATTAATTGTAATATTTCATTGCGTTTTTTTTCGCCACCCGAAAAACCTTCATTCAAATAACGATCAGACATTTCCTCTGTCATATCTAAAGTGGTCATCATTTTATCTAATTTTTTTAAGAATTCTCGAATTGGTATTTGGTCATCTTCTGGACGGCGTGCATTAATGGCTGCACGCATGAACTCCGCATTAGTCACACCAGGAATTTCTGAAGGATATTGCATTGCCAAAAATAGCCCTGCTCGAGCGCGTTCATCAACAGGCCAATCTAAAATATTCACGCCATTCAGTAACACTTCGCCTTCTGTCACTTTATACGCTGGATTTCCCATAATAGCTTCAGATAAAGTTGATTTACCCGTTCCATTTGGTCCCATGATGGCATGCACCTCACCAGTCGCCATCTTTAAGTTAACGCCTTTTAAAATTTCTTTATCTTCAATTTCTACATGTAAATTTTTAACTTCAAGTGTCGACATTTTAGTATTCCTCCGATTCATTAATATAGTTCATTCTATCCCAATAAATTGTCCATTTCAATAAAGTCCCGCGACTCACAATCTTTATTTAATTAATAAAATAAAAAGAATTGGAATTAGCCCACTTTCACTGACTAATTTCAATTCTTTCTATTTTGCTGGAATTACTGCACCCTTGTATGTCTTCAAAATCCATTTTTGGGTGTTTTTTGATTGTAATGCTTTGACTAATTTTTTTACGGCCGGATTATTTTTATTCTTTGGTGTCACAGCGACTAAATTCGCATATGACGATGTATTACGCTCTAACGCGATGGCTTGTTTCGTCGGATTCAATCCCGCTTCAACCGCATAATTGGCATTAATCACAATCGCCGCACCTTCGTTATTTTCATACAAATCAGACATTAATTTAGGTTCATACGTATGTTTAAAAACCAAATGTAATTTATTTGTTTTAATATCGTTAAAGTTTGCCGTCGCAACATCTACCCCTTTTTTCAAGGTAATTAGACCTGCATCTTTAAAAATAGTTAACACACGACCATAATCTGAAATGCTATTAGACACTAAAATAGTACTCCCTTTTTTCAAATCGGCTAAATGAGTCACTCGTTTAGAATAGACCCCAATTGGTTCCAGATGAACATTTCCAACACTTATCAAATCACCATTATTTTGTTTATTCCAATTATCTAAAAAGGGTTTATGTTGGAAATAATTGGCATCTAAATCACCAGATTCAGTCGCTTTATTAGGCATGACGTAATCTTGGAAAACTTTTACTTTTAAATCAATGCCTTCTTTTGCCAATATTGGTTTTACGTGAGCTAATATCTCCGCATGCGGTAGATTACTAGCTCCAATTGTCAAAGTAGTCATGTCACTTGATTTCTTGCCACACCCAGCTAATAAAAGGGGTAAGAAGAAAAGCAAAAAAATGATTTTTTTATTTATTTTCATGCTGCCCTCCTAATTATTCCGTTTATCAATTAATTTAGCTGAACGATCACCAAGCAGTTGAAAAATAGCAACAATGATAATGATTGTAACAGTAGCAACTAGTGTCACCGTATTATTATTGGCACCATAACCTTCAATGAAGGCCCAATTTCCTAATCCACCAGCACCGATTGTTCCAGCCATTGCGGTATATCCAATAATTGTAATGCCGGTAACGGTAGCTCCTGAAATAAGCGCAGGTAGGCTTTCTCGCAATAAGACTTTCCAAATAATTTGGCCTTTGTTAGCGCCCATTGCTTCTGCGGCTTCAATTACACCATAATCAATTTCACGAAATGCAAGTTCAACCATTCGTGCATAAAATGGTGCAGCCGAGATAATTAGAGCAGGTAACGCTGCTACTGGTCCAATAATTGATCCAACTAACGCTTTTGTAAATGGCAATAATAGCACAATTAAAATAATAAATGGAATAGAACGGAAAATGTTCACTAAAGCTGAAACAACCCAATTAATGACTTTAGCCCAGAACGTAATTTTACCAGTCGTTTTCTGCTTCGTTTCAAATAAAAAAAGTCCTAAAAGAATACCCAAAATAACAACTGCCACTGTGGAAATTAAGGTCATACTAATTGTCTCCCAAGTATTTGACCAAAAATCAGCCCAATTAACAGCGCTAAAATTAAAATATGATGCCCACGTATTAGTCCCCATAATGAAGTACCTCCGTTTCTACTTTCATTTTTTGTAAGAATGGAATTGCTTGGTCCAAGCTGGTTTTTGGCCCAGTTAATTGAATATATAACGTTCCAATTGGCCCACCTTGTGTTTGATGAATTGACCCTTCAACAATATTAAAATCAACTTCTGGTATCTGTCTTAACATTTCAGAAATAATCGGCATTTGCGTTTGCGTACTATGAAAGGTTAATTGCACAATCAAGCCTTGTGGATAAGCTTCGATTAATTCATTCACCGCAATTTCAGTATCATGCAAAGCTGGTGTCACTTCTTGGTTAACGAATCGTTTTGTCACACTTTGTTTTGGTCGTTTAAAGACGTCTAAGACAAGTCCACTTTCAACTAATTTACCATCTTCCATCACAGCAACATGATCACATATTTTACGAACGACGTGCATTTCATGTGTAATTAAGACAATTGTTAAATTCAATTTATGATTAATTTGAAGTAATAAATCTAAAATTTCATCCGTCGTTTGTGGATCTAAGGCACTAGTTGCTTCATCACAGATAAGAATTTCGGGATCATTGGCTAATGCTCTGGCAATCCCCACACGTTGCTTCTGTCCACCCGATAATTCAGAAGGATATGCATTTTCTTTTCCTTTTAAGCCAACTAATGCTGTCAATTCCTCAGCTTTAGCCAAACGTTCAGTTTTACTTAACCCAGCAATTTCCAATGGAAACATAATATTTTCCACAACCGTTCGTGACCAGAGTAAGTTGAAATGTTGAAAAATCATACCAATTTTTTGACGTTGTTTTCTTAACGCCTTCCCTGTTAATGAGGCCATCTTAGCTCCATTAACATCAACTTCACCTGAAGTGGGTGTTTCCAATCCATTCAACATTCTAATTAAAGTACTCTTACCAGCGCCTGAATAACCAACGATTCCTAAAATACTCCCATCTTCGACCGACAAGTTTAAATCAGAAACAGCACTCACTTTACCGTTATTTGTGATGAACTCTTTTGATACATTTTTAAATTCAATCATCTAAATCCCTCCTCATTTTTTGTAAAAAAATAACTCCTCATCCCCCGTTTAATAAACGGAAGGACGAGAAGCCATAAACTTCACGTGTTACCACCTTGTTTTATTGCCATCTCACGATAACAATCTCATCAAGTACAGATTAATCACTTAATCGATACCCTTTCGCTGTATTGGGCGTACCCAAGGTGGATTAACATTGCTCATCCACCAAACGTTCCAAGACCATCTTCAATTCCGTAATTTCGATCCCTTTTCAGCTACCGAGACTCTCTTAACTCATTACCAAAATCTACTCATCTTTTCTAAACGTCTTATCTGTATTTCTTATTGTATTTGATTATAACTAGATTAAAATTTAATGTCAATACTTTTATTTATTTAACCAAACTTCTTTAAAAATTGCTTCTTTAAACCCCGTCGTAACTGTCGTCCCATCCGTTAAAATAGGTCGTTTCATTAACATCCCATCTGATGCCAAAAGGTGACTTGCCCGACTAATAGACATCGTTGGCAACTCATCTTTTAAATTTAATTCACGATATTTATCACCATGCGTATTGAAAAAGTAAGTCATCGGTTGATTGGATTCAGTCAACCACTTTTCAATTAAATCTGCCTTTGGTGTCTCTTGAATGAGGTCTATCAAATGGTAATCAACCTTATTTTCATCTAACCATTGTTTTGCTTTTCTACAAGTTGAGCATTTGGGATACCAATAAAAGTCTATCATTGTCAGAAACCTCCTAATTTTAAAAAAACAGCGATTCTGAAATAGAATCACTGCACCATTATTTAATCAAAGTCTTCCTCTTCGCTACTGAACATATAACTCTTATGATGGTATCGCATTGACATAATCAATCCAATCCCAATCATGTTCCCAATCAGGGCAGATCCACCTTGACTGACAAAGGGTAATGGGATACCTGTTAAAGGCAATAATCCGATACTCATTCCAATATTTTCAAAAACATGGAATAAAATCATCATAATAACCCCTGTAGATAGGTACGCATAAAATTCATTTTTTGTATCAAAAGTTGCTCGAACCATTCGATAAATCAATAAAAAATAGATGAAAATTAAAACACAACCACCAATAAATCCAAAGTTTTCTCCAATCACAGAGAAAATCATATCAGATTCACGAACGGGCACATAAACATTTGAAACATTGAACCCTTTACCAGTCAATTGACCTGATCCAATAGCTTTCATACTTTGCCATACTTGATAGCCAGACCCAGATGTATCCTTTGATGGATTTAACCAGTTATCAATCCGATCAAACTGGTAAGCAGCAAATCCAACTTTTTCTAGAATTGCTCGACCCGTTGTTGAAATAACCATGTATAACGCAGTTCCACCGATAATCGTCACTGCACCAAATGCCGGACCAATAATTTTCCAAGTAATGCCGGACACCAAGATAACCCCACCTAAAATGGCAAAGAAAACTAGCATTGTTCCGAAATCATTTTGAAGTTTCAATAGAACAGCAACTGGTACCGTCCATGCAATCATTTTGGCCAATAAAATCATATCCGTACTTAGCCTGTGCGTTGGATACGTATTATTATGTACCGTAACGACGCGAGCCAGCATTAGGATAAAGGCTGGTTTCATTACTTCTGACGGTTGAAATGTCAATGAACCAGCAATCGGTATCCAACTTTTAGCCCCTGTACTGATAAATAAAGGTCGACTATAAACTACTAAGACAATCGCCAACAAAAATATTCCGACGCCGTACCCAATGGGAGCAATGCGCCACAACTGTTCTGAGTCAAATTGCATAATAACAACAATTGCAATAATACCAACGGCGTACCACATTAACTGGGAAACCATCTGACTAACAATTGAAGTCGTACTAGTATCATGGGACGCCGCTACATAAGTTGAAGCAAGTCCGATGATTGCTAAAACTAGGACAGCGAAAATAATCCCATAATCGATTCTTGCTTCACTATCGACCTCATCTTTTCTACTACTCATAGAATTTCCCTCCACACGGTGTTACTTATTTCATTAAATTTCTGAATCAACTACCATTAATAGTTACTTAAACTACTTAGCCACGATGCAAATGGAAATCACGTAATAATGTATCAATTCCTTCATCGCGCGTTTTTGCTTTAAATATTTCACCATTACTCAACGTTGCAACAAATTTTGTGTCTTTTGCCATAACTGTCCCAATCTCAATGCCACCGACTGTTAATGAAACAGCGTCTTCGCCGTTAATTTTAATATCATTCTCTGCAACTTCAATTTCTTTTTCTTTCTTAGACATGTTGACTTTCTCCTTTTGGGTTCTTATTTCTACGTACGGTAAAGTAATCAGGCACTGGATCAAATCCGCCCTTAACAAAAGGATGGCATCGTAAAATTCTACCAATACCCATAATAATGCCTTTTGCGCCATGTTTTTGAATAGCTTTAATCATATAGTTTGAGCACGTCGGATAATACCGGCAACTAGGTGGAAACATCGGTGAAATAAATTTTTGATAAAACTTGATTGGTGCTAACATTAAGTTTTGCATCAATTAATGACACCTCCTATATTAAAAGGTCCATCAACAGATTGCCCCGTTAATAGACCTCCCATAATAACCAGTATTGCAGTTGTTATCTACCTTGTTTTTCAATATGTTCTAACAAGAATCCTGTTCCTTTTGCAACGTCATCTAATGGTGATTCAGAAACCATGACAGGAATATTTAAATTCGTTGACATTAATAAATCAACCCCATTTAATAACGCACCACCACCTGTTAAAATAATACCAGTATCAATAATATCTGATGCTAATTCTGGTGGTGTTTGTTCAAGCACTTCTTTTGTTGCGGCAACGATTGATTGCATTGTATCATGAGTCGCTTCTTCAATTTCAGCAGAAGTAATCACGATTGTTTTTGGTAAACCAGTAACAACGTCACGTCCACGAATTTCCATTTCTAAGGCACGATTATCTGGGAAAACCGTCCCAATTTCGATTTTAGCTTTTTCAGCTGTATGTTCACCAATTTGAAGGCTATGTTTTTGTTTAACAAAGTTAATAACATCATTGTTCAATTGGTCACCAGCAACACGCAATGAACGACTTGCGACAATATCACCTAATGAAATAACCGCAACATCACTTGTTCCACCACCAATATCAATCACTAAACTACCACGAGGTTGATAGATATCTAATCCCGCGCCAATAGCTGCGACTTTAGGTTCTTCAGCAAGGAAGACCTTGCCACCACCAGCTTTTTCAGCAGCTTGAATAATTGCTTTTTGTTCGATTGATGTAATATTTGTTGGGCAACAGATTAAAATATTTGGTTTTGATAAAAAACCACTCACATTTAATTTTTTAATAAAGTAAGTTAACATTTGTTCCGTAATATCAAAATCAGCGATAACACCATTTTTCATAGGTCTAATTGCTCTAATACTACCAGGTGTTCTACCAACCATTTTGTATGCTTCTGATCCAACTGCCAATACCCGACCTGATTTTGTGTCGATTGCGACAACAGATGGTTCATTTAAGACAATTCCTTTATTTTGAACATTAATTAACACGTTTGCAGTTCCTAAATCAATACCAATATCTTTAGCCATTATGTTTCTCCTCTCGGCGCTTAAAAACTTATACTAATGTAGCCATTATACCATATACATGCACAATAAAAAAATGTCCAAAATGGACATTTTCTTCTATTGTGCTTCACTTGATGTCTTAATAATTAAATTTTGTGTATCATCATCAATACGCTTAATTTCAGCACCCAAAGCTTCTAATTTTTGGTTAAAATGATAGTAACCACGATCAAGATATTCAAGATGTGTCACTTGTGTGTATCCACGAGCCACTAATCCAGCTAGTACAAGTGCTGCAGCTGCTCTTAAATCAGTTGCAGCAACTTCTGCACCATTAAAATCTGTTGGTCCATACATCACAACTGAATTTCCTTCAATTTTGAAATTAGCATTCATTCGACGTAATTCTTCAAGATGCATGAAACGATTTTCAAAAACAGTTTCCGTTAAAACACTTGTCCCAGATGCCATTAATTGAAGGACAGTCATTTGAGGCTGCATATCAGTTGAGTACCCTGGATGAGGCATCGTTTTAACGGTTGTTGGTTTGATTTTATCTGTTCCAATCACTCGAATGCCATTTTCTTCTTGTATAACTGTTACACCCATTTCCTCTAATTTAGAGATTAATGGTTTATTGTGTTCTGCAATTGCATCTTCAATTAAAACATTACCTTGAGTCACTGCTGCTGCGACCATAAAAGTCCCTGCTTCAATGCGATCTTGGACAACCGCATGTTCTGCACCATGAAGTTCTTTCACCCCATGAATACGGATTGTTTCCGTTCCAGCACCTTGAACTTTAGCACCCATTTTATTTAAAATGTTAGCTAAATCAACAATTTCTGGTTCTCTTGCAACGTTTTCAATCACAGTTGTTCCAGTAGCTAATGTTACTGCCATCATAATATTTTGTGTTGCACCTACACTTGGAAAATCAAGATAGATATTGGCACCCTTTAATTCATCTACAGTAGCTTCTACGTAGCCATCATATTGTTCAATATGTGCGCCCATTGCTTCAAAACCCTTTAAATGTAAATCAATTGGACGTGAACCAATTGCACAGCCACCAGGCATTGCAATTTTTGCATGTTTAAGACGTGCCAAAAGAGGACCCATTACCACAATCGATGCACGCATTTTTGAGACGTATTCGAATGGTGCCTCTGGTGATAATTCTTTAGCAGCACTCATTTTGACTTCATTAGTTTCTTCATTAAAATCAACGTCTAAATTTAAAAAACGTAGCACATTATTCATTGTGAAAACATCAGATAAAACTGGCACATTTGATAATGTATTTTCGCCAGTACTTGCTAAAATGCCAGCTGCCAAAATGGGTAATACTGCATTTTTAGCGCCTTCTATGCGAACTGTTCCGTTGAGTGTGTTTCCACCCTTGACAATAATTTTTTCCACTGTTATTCCTCCGTCATTATTTAACTAAAAAAACTAAATTACGTACATTATCAATAAAATTTAAGAAAAAAGTACTACTTGTGTATCCTAACAAAATAGCCAACAAAACAATTAATACTCTAATTCTTTGCTGGTTACTTTGTGGGAAAAATCTGTCTATCCGTAACCCTTGAATTGCCCAAAAAGCAATTACGATAAACATTAAATGACTCATTAAAGTGACTAGTGATTGTATCCCCACAGTATTCATCAAAACACTCCTAAAATTTATTCGTCATAAGCATAGCATATTTTGCACGACTTGTCGCTAATATTTGTAACAAAAATGAAATATTTAATATGTATACAAAAAAAGGACGCTGAATTTTTTCAGCGTCCTTTAATCGATTAATGTTTAGAAACTTTAATCCGGTTAATTGCACGTCTAAGCGCAATTTCAGATCTTTTAAGTTCATTTTTATTTTTTGTTTCTTTCGCTGTAGAAATCATCTGTTCAGCACGCGCTTTAGCAGCTTGTGCTCGTTTTTCATCAATATCTTCTTGGCATTCTGCTGCATTTGCAACAACCGTTGCGACATTTTTTGAAAATTCGATGAATCCACCACTTACGGCAACTTTATCTTCTTGGCTATCACTTACTTTGATTCTGACTGCGTCAATTTCAAGGGAAGCAATAACTGGAATATGATTGGGTAAAATACCCATTTCTCCACTGGGCGTTTTGACAATAACCATTTTAGCTTTATTGTCATAAACACTACCATCAGGAGTGACGATACTAACGGTCAAAACTGAATCTTCAGCCATCTGTTATTACCCCCTATTTTGCCATCTTATTTGCTGCTTCAATAACATCTTCGATTGGGCCGACACCATTAAAAGCATCTTCAGGAAGAGCATCATATTTACCATCAAGAATATCTTTAAATCCTTGAACTGTTTCAGCAATTGGTACATATGATCCAGGTTTCCCTGTAAATTGTTCGGCAACATTAAAGTTTTGTGAAAGGAAGAATTGAATACGACGTGCACGTGCTACAATCACTTTTTCTTCATCAGATAATTCATCCATACCTAAAATAGAAATAATATCTTGTAATTCACGGTAACGTTGTAACATATGTTGAACTTCCGTAGCAACACGATAATGTTCTTCTCCAACAATTTCAGGTGTCAAAGCACTTGAAGTTGAAGCCAATGGATCAACAGCTGGGTAAATACCTTGTTGCGTTAAACTACGTTCCAAGTTAGTTGTTGCATCCAAATGGGCAAACGTTGTTGCAGGAGCGGGATCAGTATAATCATCGGCAGGAACATATACTGCTTGAATTGATGTAACTGAACCTTTTTTAGTTGACGTAATACGTTCTTGCAATTGACCCATTTCAGTAGCTAATGTTGGTTGGTAACCTACGGCTGAAGGAATACGACCTAATAAGGCTGAAACTTCAGATCCGGCTTGTGTAAAGCGGAAGATATTATCAATAAACAATAGCACATCTTGTCCTTTTTCATCACGGAAGTATTCCGCAATTGTAAGACCAGTCAATGCAACACGCATACGGGCACCAGGCGGCTCGTTCATCTGACCAAACACCATGGCTGTCTTCTCTAACACACCGGATTCTTTCATTTCGAAGTAAAGGTCATTACCTTCACGAGTACGTTCACCAACACCGGTAAACACTGAAATACCATTATGTTCTTGAGCAATATTATGAATCAATTCTTGGATTAAAACAGTTTTACCAACACCGGCACCACCGAACAATCCAATCTTACCACCTTTGATATAAGGGGCTAACAAGTCAATAACTTTAATTCCTGTTTCAAGAACTTCAGTACTTGCACTTAATTGATCATACGTAGGAGCATCTTTATGGATACTGCTACGTTCTGCATCTTTACTAAATTCAGGACCACCATCGATGGTATCTCCTAAAACGTTAAACACTCGACCAAGAGTATCTTCACCAACAGGGACAGAAATTGAAGCACCTGTGTCTTCAACAACCGTTCCACGTTGCAAGCCATCCGTAGAATCCATGGCGATTGTTCTCATAACTCCGTCACCTAGTTCAAGCGTAACTTCAATAATTAGAACAGAACCATCTTCACGGGTAACTTTTAACGCATTATTGATATCTGGTAAGGTTTCGTTTAAAGAGAATTGTACATCGACGACGGGCCCGATAACTTGAACAACTTTACCGAGACTCATCTTCTGTATTCCTCCTGTCATTTTACTCTAAAGCAGCTGTTGCACCAGTAATTTCTGTAATTTCTGTTGTAATAGCACTTTGACGTGCACGATTATACGTCAGTTCTAACGATGAAATAATATCTTTGGCATTATCTGTCGCAGATTTCATTGCTGTAGAACTTGAAGCATGTTCAGCTGTTTTAGCATCTAAAATCGCACCATATACTAAGCTTTCCGCAAACTGAGGCAGAACAACTTCAAGAATTGCATCTCCTGAAGGTTCCATGTCATAATCTTCGTTCCCCATTACATTAGACGCTTCAACATCTTCTGAATCCATATTCACTTCCGAAATTGGAAGCATTTGTTCAGAATGAAAGTCTGATTGTAAACTGTTAACGAAATGATTATAACAAACAAATAGTTCATCGTAGACTTCACTGCTATACATTGTCACCATTGATTTAACAATTTCACGAACTTCAACAAATGTTGGAATATCACTTACACCACGATATTCGTAGGCAACATCATATCCTCTATTTTTAAAGAAGTCTGCGCCAGTACCACCAACAGCAATAACAACAGCATTGTCCACAGTGTGACCATTTTGTTTCATTAAATCTAATGTTTGCTTAATCACGTTACTATTGTAACTACCGACTAAACCACGATCAGACGTAATAATTAAATAACCACTTTTCTTAACAGGTCTCTTTTGTAGCATATCGAAGCCTGAAAATACTGAATTATCATCCTCAGCTGATTGTTTTGCTTTTCCAGCTTTAGCATCTAAAAGGTGAGATTGGGCAAGATGGGTAATGACACTTCTAATTTTAGAAGCATATATTTGATAACTTTGAGTATGACGTTGAATTTGGCTTAACTTAGCAGTCGAAACAACTTGCATTGCACCAGTTATTTGTCCTGTTTTCTTAGTTGAAGCGATTCGACGCTTTACTTCCATTAATGAAGCACCCATTAATTCTCACCATCTTTCATTTACTTTTAGTTTACGCTTTTTCCAGGAGTTGCTTGGAACCCTTCTGAAAAATCTTTGATTGCAGCGTCAAATTTATCTTCATCAGGTAAATCGCCTGTTTCTTTGATGTGATTTAAAAGATCACTATGATTATTATCAAAGAAATCAGAAATTTCACCTTCAAAACGAAGAATATCATCAACAGGAACTGCATCTAAGAATCCATGTGTTAACGCATATAAAATTAAAACTTGTTTTTCAACAACTAATGGTTTGTGCAAAGGTTGTTTAAGAACTTCAACCGTACGGTGACCACGATTTAATTTAGCTTGTGTTGCAGCATCTAAATCAGAACCAAATTGAGAAAATGATTCTAATTCACGGAATGATGCAAGAGACAAACGAAGGCTTCCGGCAACTTTCTTCATAGCCTTAATTTGAGCTGACCCACCAACACGAGAAACTGATGTACCAGCATCAATAGCTGGACGAGTCCCTGAATAGAATAAATCACTATCCAAGAAAATTTGACCATCAGTAATCGAAATAACATTAGTAGGAATATATGCAGAAACATCACCAGCTTGTGTTTCGATAAATGGAAGAGCAGTCATTGAACCACCACCCAATTTATCACTTAACTTAGCTGCACGTTCAAGTAAACGTGAATGTAAGTAGAAAACATCACCAGGATAAGCTTCACGACCAGGCGGACGTCTCAAAATTAATGACAGTTCACGGTAGGCAGTTGCTTGTTTTGATAAATCATCAAATACAATCAAGACATGTTTACCGTTATACATGAATTCTTCACCCATTGCTGAACCAGTATATGGAGCTAACCATAATAATGGTGCGGGAGAAGCAGGACCAGCACTAACGACAATTGTGTAATCCATAGCGCCTAAACGACGTAATGTTTCCACTTGTGCGCTAACTGTTGATTCTTTTTGTCCAATAGCAACATAGATACAGATCATGTCTTGGTCTTTTTGGTTTAAGATCGTATCAATAGCAACTGATGTTTTACCAGTCTTACGATCACCAATGATCAATTCACGTTGTCCACGGCCAATTGGAACTAAAGCATCAATAGCTTTAAGTCCAGTTTGTAAAGGTTGATCAACTGACTTACGATCCATAACTCCTGGAGCCTTTTTTTCAACTGGACGAGTTTTGGTTGTCTTAAGATCGCCTTTACCATCGATGGGTTGACCTAAAGGATTAACGACACGTCCAATAAGTTCTGCACCAACAGGAACTTCCATGATTCTACCCGTACGTTTGACAACATCGCCTTCACGGATACCTTCATAACCACCTAAAATAACGATACCAACATCATTTGTTTCTAGATTTTGAGCCATACCATAAGTACCATCAGAAAATTCTAACAATTCTCCTGATAAAGCGTTATCCAAACCGTGTGCACGAGCAATACCATCACCAACATAAGTAACGGTACCTACTTCATCAACGATAAGTTCGTCTTTATATTGTTCCAATTGTTCTTTAATTAAAGCACTGATTTCCTCAGCTTTAATGCTCATACAAGGTTCACCTCTTAACTACTTTAATATGTTACTCAGCTAATAATCGTTTTACTTTGTTGATTTTTGATGAAATTGAGCCATCAAAAATCTGATTATTTGCTTCGATAACAACGCCACCAATAATTTTTTCATCAATAATATTGTTAAATACTATTTTATTTGCACCGATTCGTTCTGCAAACTTAGCTGACAATTTTTTTAATTGATCAGCATCAAGTTTCACTGCAGTTGTCACAGTTGCATGGACTACTTTTTCTTTAACATCACATAATCGTTCAAATTCTTCAATTATTCCGACCATATCACCCATTCGACCATAATCAAAGACCATTTGGATGACGTTCGCAATAATTGGAGAAGCCTCTTTCAGTAAAACTTTAACAAGGTCCTGCTTTTCTAATAAATTAAGACGTGCATCAACGAGCACTTCACTTAATTGTGGATTAGCAATGAATACTTGTCTAACTTCTTCTAATTCTTCTGAGAAGGCAACAATGTTACCCTGTTCATCAGCAATTTCAAAGATAGCTTCACCATAACGATTAGCGACGGTTGCCTTATCTAATTTCATTTTACTTTACCAACCCTTCAATATAAGAATTGATTAAGTCTTTTTGATCATTCTCATTTAATTCTTTTTGAATAATCTTAGAAGCAATTTCAATAGACAATTCAGCGACATCGCTTTGAACGCCATTTAATACTTCTTGACGTTCTTGCTCAATATCTTTAACAGCGTTTTGTTTCAACGTCGTTGCTTCGTCTTGAGCGCCAGAAACGATATCATCATGTTGCTTTTTACCGTTGTCTTTTGCACGACTAACAATTTCAGATGCTTCTTGACGTGAATTATCTAATTGGTCTTGTCGTTCGGTTGCCAAAATATCGGCTTTTTTTCTTGAATCCTCAGCAGAATCTAAATCATTCGCAATTTTATCTGCACGATCGCTCATCATTTTTGTGACGGGACCCCATGCATAATGTTTGATGATTAACATCAAAACAACAAAAGAGATGATATAAAATAAGAAATCACCAAGTTGGAAATTACCAACCGCACCGAAAACTAAATCTGAAAACATCTATTGACACCTCCTTTTTAAAATTAATATATTTCGTTGTATCAACGAAGGATCAAACTTAATTTCAAAAATTATTTAGCCATCAATAGGAATGAAATAACGATAGCAATAATAGGAACGGCTTCAATCAAACCAACACCAATGAACATTGTTGAACGTAATTGACCTGATAATTCTGGTTGACGGGCCATACCTTCGATTGTTTTAGAAATAACTAAACCATTACCAATACCTGTTGCGACAGCGGCTAAACCAGCTGCAATACCTGCTGCTAATAATCCCATAATATTTGTTTCCTCCTTAGATATCTTGTTTTTATTCTTTTTGTACTTTTCCACCAATATAAACCATCGACAATGTTACGAATACGTAAGCTTGGATACTTCCGATAAACAGAGAGAATCCTTGCCAAATCATTTCGACTGGGAAAGCAACGACAGTCATTAACGGGCTCATAGAAACCGCACCACCAATTAACGTTAACAGTACTTCACCAGCATAAATGTTTCCGTACAAACGAAGAGCTAATGTTAACAGGTTTGTAAATTCTTCAATCAAATTAATGGGTAAAAGAAAAGCAACTGGACTTAAATAGGAATTTTTAATATATCCTTTAAATCCAAATTGAATGATTCCCATAAAATGTGATAATAGCAGAATCAAAAATGCAAACGTTAGTGTCGTTAGCGGACTCGACGTTGGGCTTTTGATCAACGTCTTGTCGCCAAAACTAATTTGGAAAAACAAACCCAATTGGTTAGATACAAAGATAAATAAGAATAGCGTAAACGCTAATAAATTAAATTTCTTACCCTCTTCTCCAGGCATTGCACTTTTTACAATCCCATTGGTGAAATCAATGAGCCATTCCAAAACATTTTGCCTTCCAGTCGGTTTCATGGTTAATCGTCTTGATAAAACAATTGCAATAATTGCAACAATCACACATGCAACCAACCCGGAAGCGACATTCGTAATGTTGAAAGGCAGTCCATAAAGCTTTACAACGAAAGCTTCTCCATTCACAGAATTTCACCTCTTTCCAAACTATGATTTGACCGTTTAAAACGGTATAACTTAAAGAGAATAACTTTATAAATATTCTCCAATTACAAAAGAAATCATACCACCAATTGATACAAAATACAAAGGAATTTCCAACTTATTTTATTTTTTTTTGGCACAAAGAAAAATGACCCCTAGACTACTTATATATAAGCATTCTAAAAGTCATCAATTTAATTATTTTGTACCGAATAATCGGTCACCAGCATCGCCCAAACCTGGGACAATATAACCATCTTCATTTAAATGATCATCAAGTGCTGCCGTATAAATATCAATATCAGGATGTTTTTCACGTAATGCTTCAACACCTTCTGGTGCAGCCACAAGACAAACAAACTTAATTGCCTTTGCGCCACGCTTCTTCAAGGCATCAACAGCCATAATAGCAGAACCACCAGTTGCAAGCATTGGATCAACAACCAGGAGATCACGGCTAGCAATATCTTCTGGCATTTTGACAAAGTATTCCGTTGGTTGAAAGGTTGTTTCATCACGGTACATACCAATATGTCCAACTTTAGCTGCTGGTAATAATTCTAAAATACCATCAACCATCCCTAAACCAGCTCTTAAAATAGGAATAACGGCAATTTTCTTACCAGCTAATGTTTTTTGTGTTGTTTTACCCATGGGCGTTTCAACAGTAACATCTTCTAAAGCGAAATCACGAGAAACATCATATACCATTAGTTCAGCAATTTCATTAACAACTTCTCTAAACTCTTTTGTTCCACAGTTTTTATCACGGATAATCGTTAATTTATGTTGAATCAACGGATGATCCATTACTTGAAATTTACCCATTACGAAACACTCCCTTAATTTTAGTCTATTCTATTTTAGCGAATTCTACCTTGAAATACTAGTCCTAAACGTATTTAATTTGTGAAATAGGATGATTTTTAGATAATGCCAAAACTTGTGAGCCGATTTCAGCCAATTTTTCATCATCATCGTGGAATTGAATCGCGTACAAAATTAAAATTGCAATGACTTTGACATCTTCGCTATCAAAACCACGAGTCGTAATTGCTGGTGTGCCAATTCGAATACCAGACGTTTTAAAGGGCCCCAACTGTTCATTTGGAATTGTATTTTTATTCACAGTAATATGAACACGATCTAATAGGTTTTGAACTTCTTTTCCATTTAAACCAGATGGTGTCACATCTAAGTTCATTAAATGATTATCCGTCCCACCTGATATCACTCTCACTAAATCTGATTGTGCAAAGACACCAGCCATAGCTTGCGCATTTTGCACAACTTGATACATGTAAGTTGTGAATGTTGGCTGTGCTGCTTCATAAAAGGCAGCTGCTTTTCCAGCAATAACATGTTCTAACGGACCACCCTGTGTTCCAGGGAAAACAGCCGAATTTAATTTTTTAGCATATTTTTCTTTAGCAAGAATCATCCCACCACGAGGACCACGCAAAGTTTTATGCGTGGTCGTTGTCACAACATCAGCAACATCAACAGGGTTAGGATGCAAACCTGTCGCTACAAGTCCTGCAATATGTGCCATATCTACCATTAAATAGGCACCAACTTCATCAGCAATAGCTCTAAATTTTGTAAAGTCTATCATTCGGCTATATGCTGATGCACCCGCAATAATCATCTTAGGTTTTTCTTTAAGTGCAATTTCTCGAATCGCATCGTAATTTAACCGTTCCGTTTCCGAATCAACCCCATAACTAACGAAGTTATAGAGTTCACCTGAAAAGTTCACAGGTGAACCATGCGTTAAATGCCCACCATCGCTTAATTTCATCCCTAAAATTTTATCATTAGGTTCCAAAAAGGCCTGATATACTGCCATGTTAGCTTGTGAGCCAGAATGTGGCTGCACATTGACGTATTCCGCATGGAATAACTCTTTAGCACGATCAATGGCTAACTGTTCAACCACATCAATATACTCACAACCCCCATAATAACGTTTACCGGGATAGCCTTCAGCATATTTATTTGTTAAGACACTCCCTTGAGCAGCGCGCACAGCATCTGAGACAATGTTTTCAGACGCAATTAATTCAATGTTCTCTTCTTGACGTTTTTCTTCATGCGCAATCGCATCCCATAACGCCTTATCTTGCAATTTATATTTTACTTTTTCAGCTTCCAAAAGTTCAGTAATATTTTGTTGACTTGCTGCTTTTTCTAGACGATTCATGTAGGCAATGCCTAAGCCAGTTTTGTCAAATCCTTCAACCAATATTAGTTGAACATTAGGATTATCATCAAAGTAACGTAACCCATCAAAAAGTGATTGACTCGCAGATTCAATTGTTTTTCCTAAAGATGAGTAGCCACTATTTTTAGGAATTTGATCTGTGTCAATTTGACCCTCTCTGGCCATCAACCCGATTGCAATATCCTGTTTAGCTACCCAATCTAAAATTTCAGACCAATTTTGTGTTGAATCAACAATCACAACTTGTGCTCTGGGTGCATAGTGTCGGTATTTCATCCCAGGTGCCTTAGGTATTTCTCCTGCAGCAACTTCATGCGTCTCGTCACTAACAGGTCCCCCAATCACTGCTTCAATTTGTGGCAAGGTCACTGCCCCAGGTCTCAAAATAGTGGGCACATCCGTACTCATATCTAAAACAGTTGACTCCACGCCAACTTTTGTTTGCCCATCATCAATAATACCTGCAATTTTGCCATTTAAATCATGTGCAACATGTTCTACCATCGTTGGACTTGGTTTTCCAGACGTATTAGCCGAAGGACCCACAATTGGCACCCCTGCTTTAGCAATAAGTGCTAACGTGACCTTACTATCAGGCATTCTAAAAGCAGCTGTCTCTAACCCACCTGTAACTGTCTTTGAAAGGGCACCTGGTTGTAATTTCAGAATGAGTGTTAATGAACCCGGCCAAAATGCTTTAATTAACTTTTCCACATTATCAGAAAGGGGCTGTGCATACTTTCTAACTGTTGCCACATCGGCTACATGCACAATAAGTGGATTATCACTAGGTCTCCCTTTTGCAGCATAAACTTGTTTGACTGCCTCTTCATTTGTTGCATCGGCACCCAAGCCATAAACTGTTTCAGTTGGAAAGGCAACAAGTTGACCTTGTTTTAAAAGTTCTGCAGCAGCTTCTATTTCATTTGGTTGATAAATAATTGTTTCCATTAAGTCAACACTCCTTTTTATAATTTTGCATGAATCATTCTCTGATTATCAAAACTATCCTTTTTTCCTTCTATTAAATCGGCATCTTTAAATGCATTTGTTAACATCTTTATCACAGGCGCTTCTTGATGATAGCCTATCTCAAAAAAAATATCGGCTGGCTGTTTCGTAAAATCGGCCATTTCTTCAATCATTCTTCGATACAATCTCAAGCCATTTTCAGTAGCAAATAAGGCTTGGTGTGGCTCATGTTCAATAACGCTCTTATCCATCACATTTTGTTCATTTTCAGCAATATAAGGTGGATTGGACACAATCACATCCACCCCTACCGACTGAATCGGCTCAGTTAAATCGCCAATCAAGAAAGTCACGTCTAACTGTTGGTCTTCTGCATTTTTTTTAGCAACTGCAATAGCCGCTTCTGAAATGTCACTCGCAAAAATTTGCCAATTAGGACGTTGCTGTTTCAAAGCTAGCGCAATTGCGCCAGTTCCAGTCCCAATGTCAGCAATGCGTAACTTTTCATTGGCAGGTAATAGCGCCAACATCCATTCTACCAATTCTTCCGTCTCAGGTCTCGGAATAAGCGTAGCCTCGGTAACTTTCAATTGCATACCAAAAAAGTAAGCATGACCAACAATGTATTGCGCTGGCATTCCTTCACAAAATTGGTCAATATCTACCTGATATTGTTGCCAATCAGCCTGAGGCATTTCCGTCTGATAGTGCATCAATAAGTCTGTCATTGACCAATTCAAACGTTCTAACAACAGCCATTGCGCACTTTCCACTTCTAACTTATGCTTCTCTATACACAAAGAAGCCCATTTCAAGGCTTCATAGTAGGTTGGATTAGTCATTTCCTTGCAAGTTTTCCATTTTTTGTGTTTGGTCATATAAAATCAAGGCATCAATCACTTCTTCAAGTTCACCATTCATAATACGATCTAATTTATTCAATGATAAACCAATTCGATGATCAGTTACACGATTTTGAGGGAAATTATACGTTCTAATTCGTTCAGAACGGTCCCCTGAACCAACGGCTGATTTTCTATTTTCATTATAAGCACTTTGTTCTTGTTGTGAGTAGAAATCGTAAACACGAGCCTTCAAAATTTTCATGGCTTTTTCACGATTTTGTTGTTGTGACCGTTCATCTTGCATAGCAACAACAATATTAGTTGGTAAATGCGTCATTCGTACGGCAGAAGAAGTTTTATTAACATGTTGTCCACCAGCACCAGATGAGCGATAGACATCTGTTCTGATATCTTTTGCGTCAATTTCAATTTCGACATCTTCAGCTTCTGGCATGACCCCAACCGTTGCAGTAGAAGTATGCACACGTCCAGCTGATTCAGTTGATGGAATACGTTGAACACGATGTGCGCCACTCTCATATTTTAATTTAGAGAAGACACTATCCCCATTAATTAAAAGGACAATTTCTTTAAAGCCACCGACTTCAGTCACATTTTTATCCACAACTTCAATAGACCAGCCTTGTTTTTCGGCATATTTTGAATACATTGAGAATAAATCAGCAGCAAATAAACTGGCTTCATCGCCACCAGCGGCACCATGAATTTCCATGATAATATTTTTATCATCATTGGGATCCTTTGGCACTAATAGAATTTTAATCTCATCTTCTAAAGCTGTTTTGGCTTTTTTAGCATCAGCTAATTCTTCTTTAGCCATTTCTGCCATTTCAGGGTCGAGATTTTCACCCAACATTTCTTCAGCGTCTGCGAGTTCTTGAACAACAACCTTATATTGACGGTATTTTTCAACGGTTTCGCGGATACTTGCCATTTCTTTTGATAATTCCATAAATCGTTGATTATTTGAAATAATCTCTGGGTCAGATAATAATTCGCCTAATTCTTCATAACGATCATCGACTGATTGTAATTGGTCATACATTTCATCCATTTATATTGTCTCCTTTTAATTCTCTATCCTTCTAGTTTAGCTGATTATTGTAATTGTGTCATTAACGGATTGTTATAATGCTTGCGGCACACTGGATAATACGCTTCATTGCCGCCAATTTGAATTTGTTCCCCATTATAAACGGGCTTCCCGTCATGAATACGTAAATTCATGATGGCTTTTTTAAGACAGAACCAGCAGATTGTTTTCATTTCTTCAATCTTATCAGCATACAATAATAAATATTTTGAGCCTTCAAATAATTCATTTTTAAAATCATTTTTAAGTCCAAAAGCCATGACTGGAATGTTCAATTCGTCCACAATCTTGGCTAACTGAATAATATGATCTTGTTTTAAGAATTGTGATTCATCAATCAAGACACAAGCTGCAGTTGAATTCGTTTTTTGAACTAACTCAAAAACATCTGTTTCGTCAAAAATAGGTGTCGCTTCACGCTTCAACCCAATTCGACTGGAAACAAATCCAACACCGTCTCGATCATCTATACCACTCGTTAAAATAATGACTGATTTATTTTGTTCTTCATAATTATGCGCAACTTTTAAAATTTCAATTGTCTTACCACTATTCATTGCACCGTATTTAAAAAATAATTGCGCCATAATAAACCTCTTTTATCTTTCAGATTTCCGTCTTTAAGTATATCCGATTTGCACTTAAATTTCATTAAATAAAAATTTTTTCTTAATATTAAGCATTTTATATGTAGAATTTTGTAATTATGCTATTATAGACATAATATAAATTCAGTCAATTGGACTACCACGTGGATTTTATCGCATGTAGTCAATTTTTCTGTTAACGGAGGATATTTTAATGACGATAAAAAGTTCACTCGCAACTGCCGCCGGGAAATCATCTTATTGGTTTTTACATACCTTCCTAAAAGGTGGTAGCTCATTACCCGGCAAAATAACTGCCGCATTAGACCCAGAAATTCTAAAAACTTTAGGAGCCAATTATGACGTTATCGTCATTACTGGAACCAATGGTAAAACTTTGACAACTGCTTTAACCGTTAAGGTTTTAGGTGCTAAATATGACCATATTTTAACAAACTCAGCAGGCTCAAATATGGAACAAGGGATTATCACTGCTTTTTTAACAGATAAACGTAAAAAGAACGAACGGCCCCTTGCCATTCTTGAAGTCGATGAAGCTAATGTCATTAAAGTGACACAATATATCACGCCAAAAGCATTTGTTCTAACAAATATTTTCCGTGATCAAATGGATCGTTATGGTGAAATTTATACCACGTATAAAAAAATTATTGATGGGATTAAATTGGCACCGGAAGCAACCATTATCGCAAACGGGGATGCCCCCATTTTCCATTCAATTGACTTACCCAATCCTTTTGCTTTTTACGGTTTCAATCATGAAGAAGAAACAGAAAGCCTAGCCCCAACTAATACAGATGGTGTTCTTTGTCCTGTGTGCCAGCATATTTTGCATTATAAGCTCCGCACATACGGCAATCTTGGTAAGTATTATTGTCCTAATTGTCATTTCAGTCGACCTGAATTAGACTATCAATTAACATCACTTCTAGAACAAACACCAACATCATCTCGTTTTGTTATTGATGGACAACCTATGGAAATCCATGTTGGTGGTTTGTATAACATTTATAACGCACTTGCCGCTTATGCAGTCGGTCGCGTTTTTGAAGTTGGTCCTGCAGCCATCAGTAACACGTTAAGTGAAGATGATGAACAGGTCTTTGGTCGCCAAGAAGTTATCCAAGTTGATGACAAAGAAATCACATTAGTTCTTGTTAAAAATCCCGTTGGACTGGATCAAGTCCTAGATATGATTGCAACAGATACCGCACCTTTCTCATTAGCTTTCTTATTAAATGCAAACTATGCGGACGGTATCGATACGAGTTGGATTTGGGATGGTAATTTCGAACAATTAACACAGATGAATATCCCCCAATTCATGACTGGTGGCGAACGCTACAAAGACGTTTCATTCCGCTTCAAAGTAGCTGGCGTTGAAGATAACCAGTTAATCAAAGAACCCGATGTCTCTAAAGTCGTTGAACGTCTTAAAACGTTCCCAACAAAACATATTTATGTTCTAGCCACTTATACAGCAGTATTACAATTACGCAAATCATTAGCAAATGATGGTTATATTAAGGAGGGCATGTAACATGGCAAAATATCATTTGACTGTTGCCCATTTATATGGCGATTTATTAAATACTTATGGTGATGTGGGTAACTTACTTGCCCTAGCCTATTACGCTAAACAAATGGACGTTTCGTTAACAACTGAGGTCATTAGTTTAGACCAACCCTTTGAAAAAAATCATTTTGACTTAACTTTTTTTGGTGGCGGACAAGATTTTGAACAAAAAATTGTCTCAAAAGACATTCAAAAAAAGAAAAAAGACTTAACTGATTATATTGAAGATGATGGTCCCCTACTTGCAATCTGTGGTGGTTATCAATTGCTTGGTAAATATTACGTTGGTGCCGATGGTGAAAAAATTCCTGGTATCGGCGCAATGAGCCATTATACAGAAACACAAGATAATAACCGTTTTATTGGCGATATTACCATTCAAAATGAGGAAACCGGTGAAACTTACCATGGTTTTGAGAATCACAATGGGATGACCTTCCTTGGTGAAGACGAACGACCACTTGGTAAAGTTCTCAAAGGTAAAGGAAACAATGGCAGTGATGCCTCAGAAGGCGTTATGTACAAAAATGTCTTCGGTTCATACTTCCATGGCCCTATCTTAACTAGAAATGGCGAATTAGCTAAACGCTTACTGTTAATTGCCCTACATCGTAAATACCCAGATGTTGATTTTAGTGAACAAGAAGCCCTTGTTATCGAACCAACATTTTAATAACAAAATAAAGATTCAAACAATAATTACTTATTGTTTGAATCTTTATTTTTTAGGCTTTTTCGCCAGGTTCTGATGCAATAATTTGCATATTACCTGTGATTGTCCAGTCTTTAACTTCATTAGGTAAAATAAAATGCATCCCCATTTTAAGTTCAAAATTCTGACCATCGACTTCAATCTGACCGTCACCTTTTAAAACTGAAACAAGGGTATAAGGAGCAACTGTTCGCTTAAATGTTGCTGAGCCGTTTGCGAGTAACCATTCATAGACACTAAAGAAAGGTGCTTCAACGAAGGTTGTGACTTTAGCATCCCCCACCATTTTTGTCTGAATGTTTAACTTTGGTACAACATTAGGAACATTCGTGACATCAATTGATTGTTGAATATGTAAGTCACGTTTTTTACCAGTTGTTGCATCAACACGATCAAAATCGTAGACGCGGTAAGTTGTATCACTACTTTGTTGCGTTTCAAGCACCATTACACCCGAACCGATAGCGTGAATCGTTCCACTAGGAACATAGAAGAAATCCCCTGCTTTAACAGGAACATGCGTAAACAGATCAGCCCATTTTTCATCATGAATCATTTCTGCTAATTCTTCACGCGTTTTAGCATGATGCCCATAGATCAATTCTGCACCAGGTTCAGCCGAAATTACATACCAGCATTCCGTTTTACCAAGTTCATGTTCATGCGTCATGGCGTAAGCATCATCTGGATGCACTTGAACCGACAAATCTTGATTGGCATCTAAAATCTTCGTTAAAAGGGGAAAAACGTCGCCTTTAACATTCCCAAAAACCTCACGATTTGAATCCCAAACTTCATTCAATGTCTTACCCGCAAATGGCCCATTTAAAACAGTACTTGGACCATGTGAATGTGCTGAAATAGCCCAAAGTTCACCAGTATGATCACTTGGAATATCGTAACCAAAGACCGTTTTAAGATGATTACCACCCCAAATTTTTTCTTGTAATACAGGTTTTAAAAATAAAGGTTCTGTCATTATTATGTTCTCCTTCATCTAACTTATTATAAATTCATTTTAACACAAGCGGTTACATTTTTGCTGGTTAATCCGTAATAATCGCATTTTTCTCCATTAAAAAGGTCGCAACGATGTCATCTCGTTTTGTAAGATAAAGCGGATTGTTACTCGTTGGATGTACTCTATTGGTTAGAACAACTAGTCCATCTTGTGTGGCTTGATCCATTAACATGAATGTCCCTGTGTAACCCGTATGATAAACGGATTCTCCTCGAAGGTCCCAACCAAGTGAACGACCTAATTGCCCAGTTGGCGTTTGATCATGAAACAACTTTTGAGTTGTCTCCGGCTTCAAGACAGGTCGTTCAGGATTATCTGACATAAACCACTGCATAAACTTTAACGTATCCGGCAAGGTTGAAAAAAGGCCCGCAGACCCACAATGCGCTTTTAAAATGCGTGCTTTAGGATCATGAACAATTCCCTTTAAAAGACCTAATTCAGGAATAATCTCCGTTGGAACACTTCTTGCCACTTCTGGCTTAAATGTACTATCAGCTAACCCTAACGGCATTAAAACGTCTTGTTGTATCGCCTGCTGAACGGGTATGTCTAAAATAGATTCAATAATAAAGCCTAAAAAAATAAGTCCAATATCACTATAAACAACTTTTTTACCAAGATTTTCGCCATTACTTAATCCAAATAAAGCTTGTTTTAACTCTGGTGCCGATAACTGATTACGATTTTTAATGTACCCTTGAAAATCGGCTGTGTGTGTTAGTAAATGCCGCAAAGTCACTCGTTCATCTTGGTAATTTGGTAAATATTTTGTAACTGAATCATCAACACTTAAACGACCCGCTTCTTGTAATTTTAAAATCAAGGTTGTTGTTCCTATTACTTTGGTTAATGACGCAACATCATACAACGCATCAGCAGTTAATACGTCACGTTCAGGCACTAATTGCGAATAACCAAGGTAACTTTGGGTCATTATCTCATTATGGTGAATAATGCCAAATGAAGCTCCTGGAACGACCCCTTCATTGACCAATTGTTGTATTTTATTTTTCGTCTCAGGATATAACACGCTTAATCACCCCTTTTGATTAATTTTAACAATCGTAAATTTACCTTTTTTAAAATCAACATTACTGACACTAGCATTTTTTAATAGCATCACGGGTAATTGATTTTTTTCTAAACTATCAATAAAGCTCGATAAAACTAAGCCATGTGACACAATTAAGATATTGCCACCACGGGTTTGGTATTGGTTGCCAATATCCGTTAACGTATCAATAATACGACTTGTCATCTTATCGTATGTTTCCGCTTGGCTCGTTCCTTCAAGTTCAGCGAACATGTTCACTAAATTTCTAAACCGATCATGTCCTAACACGGCTTGACTCACTTTTAAAAATCCAAACTTTTTCACAAGTAATGGAATTAAATTTTTATTTTTCATTTCTTCCAGACGACCAAAATCAACTTCCCTAAGTCCCATAAGTGGTTGAATTTCAAATACTGATTGATGTTTTTCAAGAATAAAGTTCGCAGTATCTTGGGTCCGTTTTAAGTCACTCGTATAGACGGCTTCAAAATCTATGCCCCTTAACTGTGTGCCCAAAGCTCTGGCTGCTTCTCGACCCTTATGTGTCAGACGAGAATTGGTTACCCCTTGCAATCTTTTCAATCTGTTCAAACGTGTTTGACCGTGTCTTACTAAATAAAAATGGACCGTCTTCATCGCCGGCACCTCCCATAAAATTGTTTTATATTGCACTTTTAAGTATACGCTACCATTCAAATTATTCCTAAAAAAAGGCCAACATTTTAGATAAATTTCTATCTATAATAATCAACCTTAATGACCACTATTAAAATAATCCTAAACATTTTCATTTAACTTGGTATAATAAGGTAAATCATTCAAAGGAGATTATCACTTATGGCTAGCAATTCAGATTCTATATTCTTTGTCTTATCGTATATTAAACGCCATCCAGATCAAGTTTTCTTCTCACGTTTAACTTATACAAATTCAATTACGGTTGTCTTACCCGGAAGCGTCAAAGTAGCTGACGCTGATATTTATTTTTTACCTGACAAATTAAGCGTTAACCGCCTTGCTGATGAATTTGTTTCGAAGCATGGTGATTTATTAGACTACTTCAGCAACAAGTTAGAAAATGCCATTCCTAACTATATGGACGTTTGGGTAACTACTACTTACCTGACACATCATAATACCTATTTAATTGAACTTTCGTTCGAACAAGATGTCTAGACAAAAAGGGTGATTAGCACATAACGTGTTAATCACCCTTTATTTGACGCTTTAAAAACATTTTTATCGCCCAAACGGGGCTCGAACCCGTAATTCCGCCTTGAGAGGGCGACGTCTTAACCAATTTGACCATTGGGCAAAAATACTCCTTTAAGTATAACCCATATAAAATTGATGTCAACGATTTTTATGCCAAATCAAAATTTGGATAAAACAACAATATAAATACAAGCCGAGACAGTACAATGCAGAAGCCCACATAACAAACGACAACCATCCATATTGTAAAATAATTCTTGTCGTCCCTATCAATAACGTCGTCACACACGCAATCAACAATCTAACGTATAATTTTTTTAATTCACGTCTTAATTTTATTTCCAATGCATCCGCCTCAAACTTCTCTATTAAGTAATCTTTTATGTCTTTTATTATAACGTTCTCAAATAATTATCATAGTAAAGATAGGTTTCTTTATCAATACTTAACCATCTTTACTATTTCTTATTTATTCATTTTTCATTTGACAAAAGAACGTTATATCGCTAAAATTAGGAAGTTAAATTGTTACTGGGTAATAGCCAAACTGGTAAGGCGCCGGACTCTGAATCCGCAATCTGTAGGTTCGATCCCTACTTACCCAATTTTTGTTGTCAGTCGTTAGCATAGACTTTCAAAAAGCTTGGCACTAAAGGTTTTCTATTTCATTGGTTATTATTCATTTACACGTATTTACATGAGTAGTGAGCCATATAAAAAATTTTTAGGGCATGATTAGGCGGACACTAACTAAGTTGGTGTTCTTTTTTTGTACTTTTATTTATCTCTAGTGAGTCGTACATAATTAATAATGGTACCTACATCAATTAACTACTACGAAATGGCAACCAGAAAAACACTAAATAGCTTTATTTAAGCAACAATATTGTGTTGCTTCTAATATTTAGACAATAAATAATCCAATACGTTTTATATGCTATAAAAAACGTATACAAAAAGAAGCCCCACTTTTCAACAGGGCTTCTTGCATAAAACCATTAAAACCGATAGCTATATTTTAAAAGATTGCTATTTATTATCCTACTTTTATACTGCCAATAGTGTTCCCAAATCAAAATTCTGATCTACTTTTTTGGCCATAAATAAATTGATATTAAGATTGGTATTGCTATGAACGTACAATTTAACCAAATCGGAAAATTTTCAAACATATACTGCTTAACATTACAATTAATAATGTTAGTTCCAAACAGCACATATAGTACTGCCCATAGTATAACAAAACTCACAAATAATATTGATTTATGTTGATTAACCCAATTTCCCATGTTTTACCCCTTTCTAAAAGAAAATAAAGAAAACAGTTCTAGCTGTCCACTTTGCAAGGGTCTTATTAATATGTACATATTTAATTAAACCCTTCTCGAGTCCTTTTTGTAAACCACCCTCAAAATCTGTTAAATAATTTACAAAATCTGTTAAACTTTTTGAAGATATTTTTATTTGAAGAAGTTTAACAGCATACTTAATAGCTTTTTTCAAAAGAGCAACTTTCCATTTTGGTGTTATTTGATTACTTTCGTTATATCTATCTTGTAACAATTGATACTGTTGTTCTTTAGTAAGATTACTATGTTCAATTAATGTTTGAAATTCATCTTTCTTTTCAGAAGATAATCCTGAATATAACTCTGAAAAGCTTTTACGATTAGAATTGGAATCAGCCACCGTATCAGTTTTAATATTATTCGCGAATGCAACGGTTGATGGAGCAACCGCTCCTCCTAAAATCATAACAGCTACCATTATTGTCACTACTTTTACACTTTTTATCATATAATCTTCTCCTCCATATTTAAGAACACATTAGAACATACACATAATAGCACCATTTTCTTTCTGTATTCTATAATCCATTTATACGTCAGCATTCGCCTCATTGCCGTTCGAAATCTTATAAGTTTATTTTTTCTTGATATCTAGGTCATGCAAGTCAGTCACATTTTTCATTAAGCGAAGAATATTCATATTAGTTGCCACTACCTGTAGATTAATAATTTTTGATGCTTTTACAGGTAAGTGTATTTTTATTTATAACCATCAAATTGAAATCAGTATATTCCCACCTTAAAGTAGTAAAAAAGTGTAAAAAAATAAACTATCCCTAACTTTTAGCAGAGTAGGATAGCGTATTTTCAACACAAATATCTGAAATTTGTTCATTCTTAAAACTAATTGCGCAGAAAGAGATAACGTTAATACGTTGGCTCTTTTTATTTACTTAACAATGAACATGTAAAATAGCTTTTATTTTGCCTCAACATAGAATGGGTGTGGAATTGAATTATCAGTAACCACTTGAGCAATCGAAATACCACCACTATTATTTTCAAATACATATCTCGGAGAAGCATTCTTTGAGATTAAAAGAGTATTTACTTTTACCGTTCTGCCAGCAACCACAATTTTTTTAGTTTTTATTTCACGGTAATGTACTTTTATTTGCCCCCTTTTTACAATGCTATCATCATACTCAAATAATGTACCCACACCAGTTTGATTATTAAGTTTTAGTGAAAACTTTTCATATCTATTTACCGCACCTAAGTTCCAAGAAAACATTTTAACTGCATTCATATCCTCTGTAGAAACAGAATATGGTCCTATTTCTGTAGTTGCTTGATAGACACTAGTCTCATTAACATCTGAAATAGGAATATTATCTTCATCAGAACTATCAGCTGAAGAACTATTTGTAGTTGAATCAACATTTTCACTGGAAGCCTTACTACTCAAAATGCTGGTACTTTGAGTAGTCATATTCTTAGCAGTATTTCTTTCCGCCATAAAATATAACCCTAATACAGCAAGAATTCCAATTATGATTATTCCTACAAACAATTGAATCACGATATTCCGTCTTCTTGTTGCTCTAACCCTTAAAAAGTCATCTCGCCATTGCGGATTATTTTGTCTATCTTTATAAAATTCATAAGTATGTCCTGTTCTTGTTCGATCACTTAAATATTTTTTTGCCATTATTTCCCCCTACAAAAAGTATTTATTTATCCTTCACTCCTTTATACTACTAATATCATAAATAGTCATCCGTGAACTTTCTTATGTAGTCATTACATGATTTGTACCCCACTAATTTCAATTAATAAAGCACAAATTTACCCACATTATGATTCTATAACTTCAATATTCAAAATCAGTCTATCATTTGAACGCTCTATTGTTATTAATTAAAAAAATGACTGACTGCCCATTTATATAGTATTCCTTACCTAAAAAGTGCGCCATAATTATCAGAGTTTATCTAACAATTATGACGCACTTTATTTTAATATTATTCAATTGACGGAAAAGCATCAGTGACTATTATTTTTTCTCATCAATGAAGACAGCACCTTCTGGTGGATTTTGATTAATTGCTCCAATAATTTTATGTGGCACGTAAGCCTCTTCAAGACGATTAACATCTTCTTGTGTCAATTTTACGTCTAATGCATTCACTGCATCATCAAAATGACTAGGCTTAGTTGTTCCAACAATAGGCGCTGTAACACCTTTAAACCATTGCCATGCTAATGCTATCTGAGTCATGGAAACATGATATTTTTGTGCTAATTCATTAACTTGTTGAACGATTTTATAATCTTCATCTTCTGTTTTATCGTATTTTCCCATTGCAATCCGATCAGTTTTACTACGAAGTGAATCTGTCCGCCAACCCAAATGGCTTAAATGACCTGCTGCCAAGGGACTATATGACATCAATGAGACATTCATTTGTTTACAAATAGGAATTAATTCTCGTTCATCTTCACGATAGAGCAGATTGTAATGATTCTCCATCGTTTGAAATTGAGCCCAGCCATTTTCTTTAGCGACTTGTTGCATATTATTGAACTGATACCCATACATAGCAGACGCTCCAATTGCTCGAACCTTACCTGCTTTAACCAAATTGTTCAAAGCCTCCATCGTTTCTTCAATAGGCGTGTTGTAGTCAAACCGATGAATAATGTAAAGATCCAGATAGTCTGTTCCCAATCGAGAAAGTGTCCCATCAATCTCTCGGTTAATCGCTTCTGAGGAAAGTCGTCCAGGATTGAAGTAAACTTTTGACGCAATAACAACTTTATTACGCGCAATATTTTTTTTGAGTGCTTTACCTAGATATTCTTCACTAGTTCCATTTGAATAACCATTAGCCGTATCGAAAAAATTAATTCCTTGATCAAGTGCATGTTTAATCACTTTTTCACTAGCATTTTCATCAAGTGTCCAATCATGCATAGTCCCCGGTTTACCAAAACTCATAGCCCCTGCACATATTTTAGAAACTTCAATATCGGTATTACCCAACTTAGCATATTTCATTTAAAAGACTCCTTTATCTTTTATTTTGTTCTATTTTTAATTCGACTTAAAGAAACAGGTGTTATGCCTAAATAAGACGCAATATGATAATCAGGCACGCGCTTCAAAATCATCGGCTGATTCTCAACCAAACTAAGATAACGATCAACAGGATTTTCTTTAATGCGAGATAAAAAGTAGTTCGTATATTCCATAAAACGTCCCGCAAATATCTTAGTTATATCTTCATTAATTTCAGGATATTTTTGAATAAGTTCATCTAAATGCGCCTTACTCAAAACCATTAAATCACTTGGTTCCAAACTTTCGAGTGAAAATTGGCTCGGCTCGCCTAAATAAAAACTTTCAAAAGATGCGACTACCTGGTTTTCAAAGAAAAATTGAAATGAAATATCCTTTCCTTCATCGTTATTCCATAATCTCAAGGCACCTGATTCAATAAAATAAATATTCTCGGCCACTTCACCTTCAAATAACAAAGTTTCTTTAGCTGAAACCTTTTCATGCGTAAATAAAGCGTGTATTTCAGCCCAATGTGCCTCTAAAACAGGTACTTTATCATGTAAAAATTGATTCATTTGTCCTCACCTCTATCTGATTATCGTACCATAATAATAATCAGTAAAACATCATTAACCAAAAAAACTAACCCATGAAACAGGCTAGTTTTTTAGATTGAAAAGTGAGTTAAAATTGATTCTCGTTGTTCAGCCGTTTTATGATCTAAATTAGCCATATTATGCCATTTAAAATGACGTAACCGTGTCTTTAAAAAAGTCCCGCGGAACAACATTTTAGCCAATGGTGCGCCAATAATAAGACGATAGATCCAATTAGGCGTGCTCATTGTGGTTACAATATCAATCTTAGGTTGTTTAACCATCAACGTTTTCATATTTTCAGCTGAGTAAAGGATATTTTTAGCATAAACTTTATCTAAAAAGCCTTTTGTCATTGCGGGCATAACTTCCCACCAGACTGGAAACATGAAAACAATGCGATCAGCTGCCAATAATCGTTGTTGATAATCAGCCACTTGGTCATCACAGGGTTTCCCTTGTCGCCAATGTGCTAAATCAGCTTTAGTCATCACAGGATTAAAGTGATCCGCATGTAAATCGATTAAATCAATCTCATTTCCTTCACGACTTAGCTTTGTCGTCATTTGTTTTAAAAGTGCCGCCAAAAACGAGCGGTTATGTGGTTCATTATTTGATGCAGCTGCAGTATAAGGGTGATCGAAGACAATGACAATTTTCATTTGATAGGACTCCTTTTAGTTAATAAATTTATATTAACGTAAAATCGTCCTTGTCTCATTAACAATTGTTAATTGCGGCTAATTTAATGACTCGAACCTGATGCCACCTTGATTAACTAATACATCTGGTTGCAGATTTTGAATAATCTGACTACTAATCATCCCTTGAGTTATTTTAAGATAGTGCTTAAAATAACCTGTTTGTTGATGCTTTTCATCCGCCACGACATCCTGATAGATTTCAATTAAAACCCACTGATTAGGTGTTTTTTCATCTGTTGCCGCATACATAACCTGCATCCCTGACTCATTTTCCAATGATTGTGTCATCATCGCAACTAGTGCCACTTTAAAATCAGCTTGTGCATCCGGTCTTATTTCCAATTGCGTTAATCGACATTGATTACGTAACTGAGTCACTTCATAAAGCGGCATGGGTTGTGACAATAATAATTCAGGCTTCAAATTAATCATCTTTTTATCAATCACAATTTGACCGGCAACAGTCTTAAAGTCTCCAAATTGACTGGACTTCGCATGCTTTTCATAGCTCGCTTCATCCTGATAAGCCTCAATGACAATATTATCGGTCCCAGCTGAATCTAAATGCGCACTATACATCGCTAATGTCCCTTTTTCTTGTTGAATCGAAGTCGTTAGATTATGCAAGCCAACCGCCTTGTACTGAGTCGAATTAGCTGCATCAATCGTTAATTTAAATAATCTTAACAAAGGTGCCTTTTTTAAAGTTACCATCTTTATTCATCCAGTCCTATCACATGATTAAAATTCTGATAATCAATTAAAGCGCGTTGTTCTTTTGGCAAGTCAAGCTGATCAAGTGCCGACATAATTGCACTTGTTGCTCCAGCAGGCGCAATACCTAATGGTGCATCCGTTCCAAATAGAACGTGCTGAATGCCATAATAATCAATGGTTAGTGCCAATGCTTTAGCATTTCCTAGCAGAGCTGTATCGACATAGAAACGCTTAAAATCAGCAGCTTGCTCAGGTGGCAAAATATGATTGATGCGTTCTGCAAAATAAGGTACCATCGCGCCGGCATGATGAACAATTATTTTTAACGTTGGCAAGTCCTTAAACAAATCAGCCTGTACTAATTGCAGCATAGCCTGTGTCAATTCATATTCCCAACTAAAAATAATGTTATTATCTGGCTTACGTGCATCAAAAATGGGATGTAATAAAATAGGTATCTTTAATTGCGCTGCCTTTTCAAAAATAGGTCGATACTGCTTAGCTGCAATTGAGTCACCTAAAGCACGCGTAAAGAGTTGAATCCCAATTAGTTCAGGATTTATCATCACTTGTTCTTCTAAAATTCGGATTGCTTCAAGTAAATTGTTCATAGGCACCATCGCAATTCCTGCCCTGAACATATCCGAATTTGTTTGTACTAAGTCAATGATTTCAGCATTAGCCTCCCAACATAATTGGGCTGCTCTTTTAGGATCAACATAATCTTCTGGATTAATATTAACCGCAGAAATCACTTGTTGTCCCTGACCATCCCATAGATCACGTCTTTGTTTAATATCAGTCAACAATGGTTGCTTAATAAATGGCATCTTCTGAGGTAAATCAGGCTCAATTGCTAACATCTCTTTATAGAAATGAGGAGGTAAAACATGTGCAAAAACGTCAATAGTTGTCATTTTTTAGTCTCCTATATCCAAGCTGGTTTGTCGCCGTCAGTACCTGCTTTATCAAGGCCAATACTGTCCCCAATATATTGGTCAGGTTGTTTCATTAATTTAACTAGAAAATCTGCAACACTTTGGCGTGAAACTTCAGTCCCTTTAAAGGCTTCATCACGACTTGTTAACTCGTAATCAATTTCAGCATTATCTGTCAACCAAGCCGGACGAACTTGTGTTGCTTCAATCGGAGCCGCATCAATTAACGTTGCTGATGCCCGGAATCCTGGTAAATAAGCACCAATTGCTTGTTCATTCCATTCGCCAAACTTGCCAGGTACTTCATGATAAGCGCCCAAAGCGTTATAAAAAATCAGGCGTTGTTTTCCAGCTGCTTTCATTGCTGCCAAAATACTTTTAGTTGTTTCAGCTAAATCAGTCCCACCGACATTCGAATAGATAATATCAACATTATCCATGGCACGTGTTAGTTGAGAAACTTCTTTTGTGTCGCCCTCAATCACCGATACCCTTGGTTCATTTTGATATTGTGCCAAGCGTGATGCTTTTCGTAAAAAAAGGACCAACTGATCATCTGTCTCTGCCAATAATCGTTTTGTAACTATTTGAGCCGTTTGACCATAAGCACCCAAAATTAAAATAGTTTTCATTTAAATAACCTACCTTCTATAATATATGAATTATTTCTTATTAAAATTAGCCATTAATTTAATCCATGGACTATCTGATCACTATTATTCCCAACCACGCACTGTATTCACACCAGTTTCATCAGCCAATTTTTCTAATTCTGTCATTTCGTCTGCAGTTAACGTAATTTGACTTGATTTAACAGCATCCTCAACTTGACCTACGCTAGTCACACCAATAATTGGCGTTGTTCCTTTATTAATAGCCCATGCTGTTCCAATTTCTGCAACTGTTGCCTGATGATTATCAGCTAATTCACGCATTTTTGTAATTAAGCTTTCCAATCCTGCTAACTTATCATTATACGTATTAGCGCGATCACTTCCGGCAGGGAAAGGATGTGCTGTATCGTATTTACCTGATAATGCACCTTGTTCTAAAATCATATAAGCGAAGAAATCCATGTCATTTTTCTGACAGTAATCAATAATTCCTGTTGTTTCAGAAACACGATTTAATAAACTAAAGTGATTTTGAACAGCTGATAATTTTAAATCATATTGTGCTAAAATTTCTTGAACACGTTTAATTTGCGCTAAACTATGGTTAGAAACACCTAAATATTTAGCTTTGCCACTCTTCATTACTGAAACCATTTCTGGCGTCCACTTTTCAACATCTGCTGAATTATGAATCCAGTAGATATCTACATAATCTGTATGAAGTCGTTTTAAACTATCCGCAATCATATTTTCAGCTGGTTGATCTGTACCGTCCGCAATTTGTGGTGTAAATTTAGTTGAAAAAAGAATTTTATCGCGGTCACTCTTTTGTGCTAAATTACCTAGAATCGTTTCTGAGGCACCCATTCCGTAAACAGCGGCAGTATCCCATAAATTCAACCCATTTTTCATTGCTGCTTCAAAAACGGGTTGATAATCTTTTTCAGTTAATTGATTACCAAATACAGTTCCATTATCGCCCCAAGCCCAAGTTCCTAAAACCATTTTTGGCATATTTAATTCTTTTTGCATTGTTGTCATTTTTATTCTCCTCTATTTTAAATCATTTATTTTTATTAAATTAAATCATCCGCAATTTTATATTCTTCAAAGTAACTTTTTTGTTCTTTAATTTCACCAGTATCATACAGACTAATTTTATGATGCAACCGATCGATTGACCGCTGAATATCTTTTTGTTTATTAAGTAATTCTTTTTCTTGCTCCTCTAATAATTCTTTTCTGGCAGATAAGGTATCGTCCCCTTGTCTAACCATCGTCGCATAATCATGTAAAGTTTCAATTGGCATACCAGAGTGTCGTAAACAAACAATCATCTCCATCCAACCTTGCATGCCTTCTTCAAAATAACGATTACCATTCTTCAATCGTGGTACATCAGGCAATAACCCAATTCGTTCATAATATCGAATCGTATCCGCTTTAATACTGTATTTTTGACTCATTTCAGTAATACTCAAGTTGCTCATAAAAGCCTCCCTCTACTAATTTAAATTCAGTATAGTACTTGAAGTGCACTCCAAGTCAAATAAATTATCTTTTTATTTTGATAGATTGTAAAATCACTCATTATTTATAGAACAAAAAACTTTTTCCACTATATTAATCACTTTAATTTTTCAAGAATCTGTCTTTATTTTAACATAGAACCTGCCGTAACACGCTGTCCTAGCAACTCTAGAAATAGAATTGCCTAGACAAATAAATCCCCCTAAACAAAATTTGTCTAGGGGGATTATACAGGCTTAATAGCAAGCAAAACTTCTATAGAATTGACGAAGGCTACCAACAAATTCTGTTGGTAGCCTTCTCACTGAATATTTATATTTAATTTCATCTAATTAATTTTAAAATAAGTTACTAATTCTACTTCTAAACGATGTAACCCTACCTACTTTACATCCTTGCAACTCCTTGGTTGCGCCAGCGTGAATAAATGAATAGAAATCATCAAACTGAATAATTTATACTAAAGAATATTAATATTGAGCTGTCTCAACTTTAACATAATTTTATTTATTGTCAAATATTTTTTTAACTAATTAGCAATTTTCTCTCATTTTATGTTTAATTTATGATATACTTAATGAGATATTTTAATGATGGTACCTAAATAATAACGTGACAGCAGCTTAAATTTTCGGTTCAATTCTGTCTCCTTCATTTTGAATACACTATTAATAGTTTGGAGGTTTATACACTATGTTAAGTAAGACAAAAAAATTCTTAAGAGCAAACAAAATTTATTATGATAAAGAACATCTCAACCCACTTATGGTTCCAGATCGTGTTTACGTATTAAATTTTGGCTTAGACGAAGATGATCTCAATAATAGATTCATCGTAGAATACACGTATACTTGGACTGGTCGAATTAAAATTAATAAAATTACGATTCGCCTCCATAATCATGTAGGTCCACACGAATTTCGTAATGAAACAGAATTACTTCATTATCTAAAAAAACACATGAAACCAGATAAATAAAGTTTGCATTAATTGCCATTAGGTGTTATATTAAACTTATGTATTTATGGTTCGGTTATTTAAAGGTGATTTGTTTCATTTATGAACACACTTCTTTTTAATAGTTCAATCAACAAATGCAAAATATATTAGTGCTTACAGCACATGGAGGTTTCATATTATGGAACAAGGTACAGTAAAATGGTTTAATGCAGATAAAGGTTTTGGTTTTATTACTCGCGAATCTGGCGACGACGTTTTCGTTCATTTCTCAGCTATCCAAGGTGACGGTTTTAAATCACTTGACGAAGGCCAAGCAGTTACTTTCGATGTTGAAGATTCTGATCGTGGACCACAAGCAACTAACGTTGTTAAAGCTTAATTATAAGCCTTTAAAACTTACCTTCGGGTAAGTTTTTTTTTACAAAAAAACAAGGATGCAACTCCATATCGGGGTTGCATCCTTGTTTTCGGGTTCTTCGTCAACTGTTGTTGGTGAATGATATTATGAAGGTTCTAATCACTTAGTGATTAGGCCTTTTTTTGTATGAATCTTAAGGGTATAAAATATTCTGATGCGAAATCTATAAAAGTTTCTA
>NZ_JBSOLI010000029.1:0-90516 GCF_054941065.1 Dellaglioa sp. BT-FLS60 | reverse complement strand
AGAAACTTTTATAGATTTCGCATCAGAATATTTTATACCCTTAAGATTCATACAAAAAAAGGCCTAATCACTAAGTGATTAGAACCTTCATAATATCATTCACCAACAACAGTTGACGAAGAACCCTAAAAAAAAGCAGATACTTAGGTATCTGCTTTTTTGTTTTACATGTCACTTTAAATTTTTTTGAGGTATTATGGTGTTAGGACTTAAATATGATGGTTGAAATGAGGAAATAATGAAAATTGGATTTATTGGAGCTGGTAATATGGCTCGAGCAATTATTGAAGGTTTATTAAAAGCAAATTTTGTAACGTCGACAGAAATTTTGGTTCATAGTGCTAGAGAGGTTAGTTATGTGCCATATGCTAAAAAAAATGGCCTTACAGCGTTGGATAGCAATGCCCGAGTAGTTAGTGAAGCAGATGTTGTTTTTCTTGCTGTAAAGCCAATTGTGCTAGGTAAAGTTTTAGCAGAAATTAAAGATTCAGTAAAAAAACATAATCCTATGCTAATTTCTATTGTATCGGGTGTTTCGGTTGCAGAAATTGAAACAGAATTGGATAATCATTCGGTTGGTATTCTAAGAACAATGCCAAACGTTAATGCAACCGTGTCTGCAAGTATGACGGCATTGGTTGGTAATGATGTTTTGACAGATGCACAAATGCAACAGGGAATTGATTTATTTGATACTGTTGGTGAAACAATGCAGATTGCTGAACGTGATTTTAGTACGTTTGTTGCGCTTGCTGGTAGTTCACCCGCATTTATCTACTTATTTATTGATACGCTAGCACGTGCTGGTGTTAAATATGGATTACCAAAAGATAAAGCCACTAAAATTGCCGCTCAAGCCGTGTTAGGTAGTGCTAAAAAAGTATTATCGACTGATGAAGTACCTTGGAAACTGATTGATGAAGTTTCATCTCCAGGTGGGACAACTGTTGCGGGATTACTTGCGATGGAAGAAGCTGGATTTATGAATTCAATTATTAAAGCTGTTGATGCAACAGTTGCTAAAGATCAAAACTAAATCCTGATATAGCCTTGTTTTTTTGGTCTATACCGATTATACTAAGTGTATAAATTGAAGGGATGGCGGATAAAATGAGTATTGTTTTAAAACATGCAGTTATCTACACGGGTTCAGAAAAAATCGAAGATGCTTATGTTCGATTTGATAAACAAATTAGTGCAATAGGACCAATGAGTGATTATAAAGCTTTGGCATCTGATGAAGTTAGAGATGTTGAGGGACAAGTTCTTGTTCCTGGATTTATTGATATTCATAGTCATGGTGGCTACAGTTTCGATGCAATGGATGGCGATGCTGATCAAATTAACGAAATGGTTACAGATATGATTCATGAAGGTGTTACAACTTATTTTGCAACAACAATGACACAATCACATGAAAATATTGCTAAAGCCATGGTTGGTATTAAAAAAGCCGCAGAAATGAATCCGGTTATTCAAGGTATCCATCTTGAAGGTCCCTTTATTTCTCCCGTTTTCAAAGGCGCACAGCCTGAAAAATACATTGAAGCCCCTGATACAAAATTATTTGACAAATGGAATGAATTATCTGGTCATATGATTAAATTAGTTACTTATGCACCAGAACATAAGACATCTCCTGAATTTGAAGCCTACTGTATTGAACATGATATTGTGCCTTCAGTGGGTCATAGTAATGCAACACGTGAAGAAATGAAACATTCTCGAGCAAGTCATGTGACTCATCTATATAATGCACAACGCGAATTTAAGCATCGTGAACCAGGTGTTACTGGACATGCTTTTTTAGAAGACAATATCTATGCAGAAATTATTGCTGATGGGTTCCATATCGTACCAGATATGATTAAATTAGCGTACGATTTAAAAGGACCAGAACGAATTGAATTGATTACGGATTCAATGCGTGCTAAGGGAATGCCAGAAGGTTTAAGTGAACTTGGTGGACAAAAAGTCATCGTTAAAGATAAGCAAGCAAGATTAGAATCTGGCAATTTAGCTGGATCTGTTTTACAATACCAAGATGCATTTAGAAATATGATGAAATTTACTGGTTGTGGTATTGCAGAAGCTGTATTGATGACTTCCGTTAACCAAGCTAGAGAATTTAATTTAACATCAAAAGGTGCCATTGAAATTGGGAAAGATGCTGATATGAACTTATTTGATGCTGATATGCAATTAGAAAGCACATATAGTTTAGGACGCAAATTTTAATAAAAGTTTAGGAAGGTAATTGCTGATGGGGTCTCCCATATATATTCAAATTCACAATGAAATGAAAAAAACAATTGAATCTGGTGAATGGGAAGTTGGTAATCGCATTCCTGCAGAACGTGAACTCGCCGTTGTATTCGGTGTTAGTAGAATGACCCTCAGACAGGCCATTCAAACTTTAGTTGATGAGGGAATTTTAGAGCGCCATGTTGGTGACGGGACGTACGTCGCTCGTAAGAAAGTTCAGGAAAAAATGTCGGGTGTAACTAGTTTTACTGATTTGATGGCTGAACAGGGGAAAGTTGCTTCAAGCAAAACGGTCACTTACCATGTGACTACGCCTTCGTTAAGTGAAATTGAAAAATTACAATTAGCCGACGGAGAACTTGTCTTACGGATGGAACGAATTCGGTACGCCGATGGCTTGCCAATTTGTTTTGAGGTTGCAACGGTCCCTAATAAATTAGTTGATGGCTACAGTAAAATTGAAATTACGAGTTCTTTATATCGAACATTGGAAGAAAAAGCTGGGTTAACATTGGGAGGGGCGCAACAGACAGTGTCTGCAATGTCTGCAGCTGAAAATATTGCTGACTATCTCTCAATCAAGCGTGGTGAAGCTATTTTGAGGCTTCGTCAGGTCAGCTTTTTGAAAAATGGTGAGCCGTTCGAATATGTTCGGACACAATATGTAGGGAATCGCTTCGAATTTTATCTAGAAAAATAAAGTTCAAAAAAATATTAATTGCTCTTTTTCAACCATATCAGTGGATGAGATAGAGTAATTTTTTTTGAGAGAATTCTGTTCGATTGACATCAAATTGAGATAAAGCTATATTATTTTAGGAGCAAAAATAAATTATCTGAAGGAGTTTTAATCTATATGTATTTATTAGTTAATATTTTCGGTGTTGCCATTTTTATTTTAGTTGCATTTGTATTTTCCAAAAAGAAGCGAGAAATTAATTGGAATTCAATTGGAATTATGGTCGTTATTAATTTATTTTTAGCTTGGTTTTTAACAGAATTTTCATTAGGTCGTAATATTGTAGAAGGCGCTGCTAATGGGTTTAACTGGTTAATGAGTGCTGCATATCAAGGTATTCAATTTATGGTACCTGCAGTGCCTAAAGTAACTGATTTAGGATTTTTTATGAGTGTCTTGTTACCCGTTATTATGATTGTGCCATTATTTGATATTTTAACTTATATTGGTGTTCTTCCATGGATTATCAAATGGATTGGTCGTGGGTTATCAAAGATTACGGGTCAACCAAAATTTGAATCATTTTTTGCCGTTGAAATGATGTTCTTAGGAAATACTGAAGCACTTGCTGTTTCAAGTCTTCAATTGAAATTAATGAAATCTGAACGGAACTTAACACTGGCAATGATGTCTATGAGTTGTGTGACGGCTTCGATTATTGGTGCCTATACTACAATGATGCCAGGACAATACATCTTGACTGCTGTGCCAATTAATATTATTAATGCTATTATTGTTACAAGTATCTTGAATCCGGTTCAAGTGACTGAGGAAGAAGATACAATTGCTGAAATGACGGGTAGTAATTCAAATGATTTAGAAGTTTCTGAATCAGATGGAAAAAAAGAACCTTTCTTTGCTTTCTTAGGTGATTCAATCTTAGGTGCGGGTAAGTTAGTTTTAATTATTGCCGCAAATGTGATTGCATTCGTTGCTTTAGCAGCATTGATTGATAATCTTCTTGGCTTAGTAAATACAAATTTATCACTTGAAAATATTTTAGGGGTTATCATGTTCCCATTTGCTTGGTTGATGGGATTCAATCCTTCAGATGCGTTCGAGTTAGCACGTTACATGGGTACAAAGTTAGTAACAAACGAATTTGTTGTTATGGGCCAAGTATCAAGTACAATTAATTCATTCGCACCACATTACAAAGCAGTTTTAACTGTTTTTGTTACGTCGTTTGCAAACTTCTCAACAATCGGAATGATTATTGGTTGTTTCAAGGGAATTGTTAATAAAGAGAAAAATGATGTCATCGCAAAAAACGTGGGTTACATGCTCCTATCTGGTATTTTAGTATCATTATTATCAGCTGGTATGGTCGGTATTTTCGTTTGGTAATCTAAAGATACGTAAAAAGAACCGAGAAATTTTATTTTCTCAGTTCTTTTTTTTATGGCCAAAGAATTTCTCTTTGTAAATTAAAATTAAGTAATGCGGAATGGCTAGCATTCTGATGAAACGAGAGGGTTCTTGGAATAGACGATACAGCCATTCAATATGATGATTCTGCCAAAATTGAGGAGCCCGGTTCACCGTTCCAGCTAACACATCGAAACTACCACCAACCCCCATCCAGATGCTGTCAGATACTTGACGATTACGCTGAATGAATTTTTCCTGATTTGGGAAACCTGTAGCGACGAAAATGAAATCAGGCTGACTCTTCTTAATTGCGTCAACAATTGCTTGATCATCTTTGAAGTAACCGTTATGGAAGCCTGCTAGATTAATATTAGGATAATCGGCACTAATCGTTTTAACGACTTTTTGAATGACTGATTCAGCTGCCCCAACTAAATAGATTGATTTTTGCTGATTATCAGCCCATTTAAGCAAGCTTATTAAGGTATCAAAGCCTGTAATGCGTTCGGGCATTGGTGTGCCTAAAATGGCACTACCTTTAACGATGCCAATACCATCTGGCGTGACATAGTCAGCTTGTGTGAGGATTTCTTTATAATCAGCATGTTGGCGCGCAAACAGCACAATTTCTGGATTGGCTGTCACAATGAAGCGATTTGTATGTGATAATGAATCCGTTTCAATTTGAGTTAAAAAGGCATCATTTGTAGTATTTATAAATTCAATATTTAATATAGTTGTTTTTTTAAAATTATTTGGCATAAATTTGACCCTCGCTTTTTAAACTTTGTCTTATTATAACAGAAGATAAACTGTGAATATGACGGATTACTTAAAAAATGGTAGAATGTAACTTATAATTTGTGTGCTGGAGCATTTTCCAGTAATGCATTCACTTTAAAGGAGAAACATCATGGTAAAAAAATACCCAGATGATAGTTATACTTTGCATACGGACGCTTACCAAATCAATATGATTCAAACTTATTGGGAAAAAAATATTCACAATAAAAATGCTGTATTTGAAGTGTTTTTTAGAAATTTACCTTTTTCTAATGGTTATGCTATTTTTGCTGGTTTAGAAAGAGCTATTAATTATATTCAAAATTTAGAATTTTCAGAGACAGATATTGCGTATTTAAGAGAAGTAGCAGAATATCCAGATGATTTTCTTGCTTATTTGAAAGATTTTCATTTTCGTGGCACAATTCGCGCAGCTGTTGAAGGCGAGGTTGTCTTTAACGGTGAACCTATTTTACAAGTTGAAGGTCCTTTGGCAGACTGTCAGTTAGTAGAAACAGCCTTATTAAATATTATTAATTACCAAACGTTAATTGCGACGAAATCAGCTCGTATTAAAGCAGTTGCCGGTAACGATGGCGTGTTGGAATTTGGGACAAGACGTGCTCAAGAATTTGATGCAGCGATTTGGGGCACCCGTGCCGCTTATATTGGTGGATTTGATGCAACAAGTAATGTTCGAGCTGGTAAAATTTTTGGAATTCCTATTAGTGGTACACATGCCCATTCGTTAGTTCAAGCCTATAGAGACGACTATGAAGCCTTTATGGCCTATGGCACAACTCATTACGATTGTGTATTTTTAGTGGATACATACGATACGTTAAAGGGTGGTGTACCCAGTGCAATCAGAGTGGCTAAAGAATTAGGCGATAAGATTAACTTCCTAGGGGTCCGAATTGATAGTGGCGATATGGCATATATCTCTAAGCGCGTTCGTGAACAATTAGATGAAGCTGGATTTACGGAAGCTAAGATTTATGCTTCTAATGATTTAGATGAAAAAACAATTACTAATTTAAAAATGCAGGGTGCTAAGATTGATGTTTGGGGCGTTGGTACAAAATTAATCACGGCTTATGATCAACCAGCGTTGGGGGCCGTGTATAAATTAGTTGCCATTGAAGGTGATGATGGCCAAATGGTTGATACCATCAAGCTAAGTAATAATGCAGAAAAAGTGTCAACACCAGGCAAAAAGCAGGTTTGGCGGATTACGAAAAAATCAGATGGAAAAAGTGAAGGGGATTACATTTCATTATGGGATGAGGAACCTCAAAAACAAGACTCACTTTACATGTTCCACCAACAATATACGTATATTAATAAATTGGTAACTGATTATGATGCACGACCAATTTTACAAGACATTTTTGTTGATGGTGAATTAGTCTATGATCAACCTGAATTGGATGCCATTAGAGAATATTCAAGAATTCAATTGGACGGTTTGTGGGAAGAATATAAACGTGAATTAAATCCACAAGATTATCCAGTTGATTTATCGCAAAAAAATTATGATAATAAAATGGCGATTATCCAAAAAATTAGAAATGATATGAATAATATCAAATAAATGAGGGAGTGTTCATTTTGACTAACCTGCAAAAACAAATTATTGAAACTTTAAAGGTGAAACCAAGCGTTGATCCTGCTGAAGAAATTCGTGTCAGTATTGATTTTATGAAGGCTTATTTAATAAAATATCCCTTTTTGAAATCATTGGTTTTAGGGATTTCTGGTGGACAAGATTCAACACTCGCTGGGTATTTGGCCCAACAAGCGGTTAATGAATTACGCAAAGAGACCGGGGATGACAGTTATCAATTTATTGCTGTTCGATTACCTTACGGGAGTCAAGCTGATGAATCTGACGCACTGGATGCCATTACGTTTATCCAAGCAGATCAAGTAGCACGCGTAGACATTAAGGGTGCCACAGATGAAATGGTCAAAAGCTTAATTGAAAATGATCTTGACGTTTCTGATTTTAACAAAGGAAATGTGAAAGCGCGTCAACGGATGATTGCGCAATATGGGATTGCTGGTGCAAAAGCTGGTGCGGTTGTAGGGACTGATCATGCTGCTGAAGCTATTACTGGATTTTATACAAAATATGGTGATGGTGGCGCTGATATTACGCCACTTTGGCGCTTAGATAAACGTCAAGGAAGGGCTATGTTAGCGTTGCTCAACGCACCTGAACATCTTTATTTAAAAGTACCAACAGCCGATTTAGAAGAAGCTCGTCCAGCGCTGCCCGATGAAGTTGCATTGGGTGTTACTTATGATAATATTGATGATTATCTTGAAGGTAAGACCGTTTCAAAAGAAGTGAGTGACAAGATCGAAAATTGGTATTTGAAGACGGAACATAAACGTCACATGGCAATTACTGTTTATGATTCTTTTTGGAAGTAAAATAGTTGCGTAACCCATTTGATTTCAGTTATACTTAAAGAAATCATAGGGGAGTAACTAGCGGATTATCCGCGGCAATGTCACCAACAAGAAAGTTCTTTTTCTGGTATTGCCTTAAATAGTGAGACTTATGTATGTTTAAAGTTCCACAACATACATAGGTCTTTTTTTGTATCTTGTGGACGACTATATTAAGGAGGCTCACTATGACAAAAAGGATTTATGCACAATCAGTTGAAGACGTTCTAATAGATCAAAAGACAGATTTGGCAGGGCTAACAACGCAAGAAGTAATGGAACGAACGGAAAAATACGGTTTGAATCAATTATCAGAAGGTAAACGTAAATCATTACTGCAAAAATTCTTTGATCAATTCAAAGATTTTATGATTATTGTTTTAATTATTGCGGCCGTCATTGCGGCTTCATCAGGTGAAGTTGTTGATGCAATTATTATCATGATAGTTGTCATTTTAAATGCGATTTTTGGTGTTTTTCAAGAATCCAAGGCTGAAGAGGCAATTAATGCATTAAAAGAAATGTCGACGCCTAATGCTAATGTCAAACGAAATGGTCAAATTGAAATCATTAAAAGTGAGAATTTGGTACCTGGCGATATTGTCTTGCTTGAAGCGGGTGACGTCATTCCAGCTGATTTACGGTTAACGCAGATTGCCTCACTTAAAATTGAGGAATCCGCCTTAACTGGTGAATCAGTTCCGGTGGATAAAAGTCTAATTTTATTAAAAGATGAAGATGCTGGGATTGGTGATCGCCATAATATGGCCTTTATGAATAGCAATGTCACTTATGGTCGTGGTGAAGGAATCGTTGTTGGTACGGGAATGAATACCGAAGTTGGCCGTATTGCAGGGATGCTTAACTCCGCAGATGAAATGAAAACGCCACTTCAAGAAAATTTAAATCAATTAGGTAAAACCTTAACTATTTTAATCTTAATTATCGCCGTTATTGTCTTTTTTGTAGGTTTACAAAATGGGGATAACAGTGTGATTGATATGTTATTAATTGCGATTTCGTTGGCCGTTGCTGCTATTCCAGAGGGATTACCCGCAATTGTTACCATTATTTTGGCGCTTGGTACACAAAAAATGGCCAAAAGAAATGCGATTGTTAGAAAATTACCAGCAGTTGAAACGTTAGGTAGCACTGATATTATTGCATCAGATAAGACAGGAACGTTAACGTTGAATCAGATGACTGTTGAAAAAATAGTTATCAACAATCAGTTATTAGAGGCTGATGAAGTAACGCCTAATTGGGATAACCCGTTATATCAAGTGATGACATTTAGCAATGACACGAAACAAACGTCTGAGGGTCAGTTACTTGGTGATCCAACAGAAACGGCTCTTATTCAATATCATTTAGATCATGGCTTAGACGTGACGGCATTATTAGCGAAGGAACCGCGAGTTGCTGAAGTGCCTTTTGATTCTGAACGTAAATTAATGTCAACCATTCAAAAAGTTACTGACAAACTATTTTTTGTTGCCGTTAAAGGGGCCCCTGATCAATTGTTGAAACGTGTGACACGTTACGTTGAAAATGGTGAGATTAAAACAATGACTGATGCACAGTTAGCCATCATTATGGCCAATAATCACGATATGGCAACGCAAGCATTACGTGTGTTAGCTTTTGCTTATCGTGAAATAGAGATCCTCCCAGAAATAGTGACTTCAGAGACAGTGGAAAATGATTTAATTTTCGCTGGATTAGTTGGTATGATTGATCCGGAGAGACCTGAAGCTGCAGCCGCAGTACGTGAAGCTAAAAAAGCAGGTATTCGACCATTAATGATTACGGGCGATCATCGTGATACGGCTGAAGCAATTGCTGTTCGATTAGGTATTGTTGAAGCAGGTCAGCACGAAGCCATTATTTCTGGTGCTGAGTTAGATGAATTATCGGATGCCGCATTTGAAAAGCAAGTGGCGCAATATTCAGTGTATGCACGAGTATCGCCTGAACATAAGGTTCGGATTGTTAAAGCATGGCAGAAAAAGAATCAGGTAGTCGCAATGACTGGTGATGGTGTCAATGATGCCCCCGCTTTAAAATCAGCTGATATTGGGATTGGTATGGGAATCACCGGGACTGAGGTATCAAAAGGGGCTTCAGACATGGTGCTTGCCGATGATAATTTTGCGACAATTGTTTTTGCGGTTAAAGAAGGTCGTAAGGTCTTTTCTAATATTCAAAAATCAATTCAATATTTACTCTCTGCAAACTTAGGTGAAGTTCTTACGTTATTCGTTATGACGATGATGGGTTGGAGTATTTTGGCGCCTGTGCATATTTTGTGGATTAACTTGGTGACAGATACTTTTCCTGCCATCGCCTTGGGTGTTGAACCTGCCGAAAAAGGGTTGATGAATCACAAGCCCCGTGGCCGTAGAGCAAACTTTTTTTCAGGTGGTGTGATGCCAAGTATTATTTATCAAGGTATCTTAGAAGGGGTCATAACATTATTTGTTTATTGGTTGGCTTTAACGTATCCTGTTCATATGGGTGCTAAATTGATTCATGCAGATGCTTTAACAATGGCTTTTGCAACATTGGGATTAATACAGTTATTTCATGCCTTTAATGTTAAATCAATTCATGGATCAATTTTCAACCGTAATATCTTTAAAAATGTGACATTTAACTGGTCAATTTTGGCCTCATTCGCGATGCTTGCAGCGACAATTTTAATTCCTGGATTAAATAAAATGTTCCATGTGAGCCATTTGGACATGTATCAATGGGTAATTGTCTTAGCAGGCTCGTTCTCAATCATTGTGATTGTTGAAATCGTGAAATTTGTTCAACGATTAGTCAAAAAAAATAAATAAAAGGAAGTATGTATCTTGAAAAAAAGAGTTAATGTTAATTATTATATCAATGCACTAAATGATGTTGCACAAGCAACTGAAGAAATGGGTAATTCGTTAAATGAGCATTATGAAATCATGGAAAAAGCAATCAATGCTGATGATTTTTCAACTGTTTCAGATGATGAATTTACGACAACTAAAGAAAAATTTGTCGAAGGTACTGCAAGTTATCAAGAAAATTTGAGTAAATTAGATGATTTACAAGTGCCAATCCCTGTTTTAGGAAAACATAAAAAATTGATTAGTGGCTACCGTACTTTCGTTGAAGGCTGTGACGAAATGACAAACAGTATCAACGTTGAAAAACATCTTGTTGAAGTGGCTGCTTTTAAAGGCTCAGAAGAGAAACAAGATCAAGGAATGACACAAACAACAGATATGATGCAACGTATTATGCAACAAATTTTAGGTTAATTTTAACTAAAGAGATTGATATTAGGAATGGTTGTGCTGACGCCTATTATTAGTCTCTTTTTTATGAACAAAAAATATTTGAATTGAGGTCATTATTATGGAAAAAGCAATCATGCCGTTAGTGTTAAAAGAGTTAAAGCAATATAGAGAAAAACAAGTTAATGCCGTTTTAGGGATGCTCGATGAAGGGAATACAGTGCCCTTTATTGCACGATATCGAAAAGAAAGAACAGACAGTTTGGATGAAGTTCAAATTCGTGAAATCGAATCGACTTATAAACATGTTGAAAGTTTAGAAAAGCGTAAGTCAGAAGTTATCCACATCATTGATGAGCAAGGTCATTTGACGGAAGCTTTAAATAAAAAAATTATGGCTGCCCAAAAGTTACAACAAATTGAAGATTACTACCTGCCTTTCAAACAAAAGCGTCGAACTAAAGCCACAATTGCCAAAGAAGCAGGATTGGAACCATTTGCTAAATGGTTATTATCGTTCCCTCAGACCTTGACTGAAATCAAACAAAAATCAGAAGCCTTTATTAACAGTGATGCCGCCATTTTAACTGAAGAAGATGTTTTTGCCGGGGCTCATGAAATTCTGGCTGAGGCCTTTGGTGAAAGTGCTGAATATCGTGAATGGATTCGGAAGGCAACGCAAAAAGAAGGCCTATTTGAAGCTAAGGTTAAGGCTGAAGAAAAAGATGAAAAAGGTATTTATCGTGATTATTATGACTTTAGTGAAGCACTAAAATCAGTGGTTCCGCATCGTGTTCTTGCTATTAATCGTGGTGAAAAAGAGGGAATTTTAAAAGCGTCCGTTGTAGCGCCAGAACAAGCTATTATGACATTTATGCATTTTAGAATTATTGGTAGAAATAGTGGTGACGCAGTTGCAATCATTGAAGAGGCGTACCAAGATAGTTATAAACGATTCATTAAACTAGCAATTGAACGTGAAATTCGTAAAGGCATGACAGAAGTTGCTGAAGAACAAGCTATCAATGTTTTTGGGGATAACTTGTATCACTTACTTATGCAGGCACCTTTGAAAGGTAAAATTGTTTTAGGCTTTGATCCAGCTTATCGAACAGGGTGTAAATTAGCGATTGTTGATGGAACAGGTAAATTCTTAGATAAATTGGTGATTTATCCACACAAACCTGCGAATGGTGAAAAACGTGCGGCCGCTGCTGGACAATTCAAAGATTTTCTTGAGAAATATCAAGTTGAAATGATTGCGATTGGAAATGGAACGGCAAGTCGTGAATCTGAACAATTTGTTTCAGATATTTTAAAAGAAATCGAGCGACCTATTTTTTATGTTATTGTCAATGAAGCCGGTGCATCAGTCTATTCAGCTAGCCAAGCCGCTCGTGACGAATTCCCAGACTTACATGTTGAAGAACGATCAGCGATTAGTATTGGTCGTCGCTTGCAAGATCCATTGGCTGAATTAATTAAAATTGATCCTAAGTCAGTGGGTGTTGGTCAATATCAACATGATGTCGCTGAAAAAAAATTAGATGCACAGTTAGATGTTGTGATTGAAGATGCAGTTAATAACGTCGGCGTTAACTTAAACACAGCTAGCTCAGAGTTATTAACAAAAATTTCTGGATTAAATTTAACAATTGCTAAAAATGTGGTTATTTATCGTGATGAGAATGGTAAATTTACGAAACGTCAACAACTTAAAAAGGTGCCTCGCTTAGGACCTAAGGCTTATGAACAAGCAATCGGGTTCTTACGGATTGTTTCTGGGGATAACATTTTAGATAATACCGATATTCATCCTGAAAGTTATCCACTAACCAAACTTTTGTTGAAAGAGTTGGGGATAAAGGTAACGGAACTGGGTAAAACGGAAACTAATGACCACTTAGCGCAGGCAAATGCTGAAAATTTAGCACAGGCTGTGGATAGTGGGATTGAAACGGTCACAGATATTTTAACGAGTTTACAAAAACCAGGTCGTGATTTACGTGATGATATGCCGGCACCATTGTTACGTCATGATGTTTTAACAATTGAAGATTTGAAACCAGGGATGTCCTTACAAGGGACAGTTAGAAATGTCATTGATTTTGGTGCCTTTGTGGATATCGGTGTTAAACAGGATGGACTTGTCCACATTTCACAGTTAACGGATAAGTTTGTTAAAAAACCAAGTGAAGTCGTTGCGGTTGGGGATATTGTTACCGTTTGGGTAATGGAAGTTGATTTGAATCGACACCGTGTCCAATTAACGATGAAACGACCTGCAGATAAATAAGATGACGGATTTTGAATTAACAACACTGGTAAAAAACATATCAACAACCTTTTTTAAGCAACCCTTTAAACACAAGGCGTTATTTAATAGAAGATTACGGACGACGGGTGGACGCTATCGGTTAAATGATCACAATATTGAAATTAATCCTAAGATGTTAACAGAGCATGATGAGGCTGTTTTAATCGGTGTTATCAAACATGAATTGTGTCATTATCATTTGCACCTTTCACGTCAAGGGTATCAACATCGTGATCGTGACTTTAAACAATTATTGGCAGCAGTTGGTGGGAGTCGGTTCGCACCTGCTAGCCCAAAAGTAGTTAAAATAAAAAAAGTGATTCATTATCAATGTGCTAATTGTGGACAACAGTATAATCGACAAAGGAAAATTAATTTATCGCGGTATGTTTGTTCAAAGTGTCGAGGTAAGTTAATTTTAGTGGAAAATTAACTTTTTTTAAAATGAGGCTTGTAACAAAGGACAATTTTTGCTACAATTATGATTGTTCTTGCGAGTATGGCGGAATTGGCAGACGCGTCAGACTAAGGATCTGGTGGGATAATATCCCGTGATGGTTCGAATCCATTTACTCGCATCATAGATTTACCAAAAAGCACTTGAGCCTGTTAATACAGGGTTCGGTGCTTTTTTTAATGAATAATGGGCAGGCTGGCGTATTATGAGGTTAAATAATTATTAAGCGTTAATCAATTTTGTGTCTTAATGTCACTATTATTGATAAAATAGAATGAATGAGACTTAACGACTGGGAGAATGGGTAAATTGAATAATTATGTCAAAATAAAAACGACGGCACATTTTGTGCCAGAACGAATCGTGACGAATGATGAACTAGCTGCATTTATGCCTACATCTGATGAATGGATTGTGGCACATACTGGGATTCAAACACGGCATTATGCTATTAATGAAAATACATCAGATCTAAGTACAAAAGTGGCAAATGACCTTTTGCGTAAATCTGGATATGCAGCATCAGAGATTGATTTAATTATTGTATCAACTATTTCACCAGATGCTATAACGCCATCAACGGCGGCAATTGTTCAAGGTAATATTGGGGCAACAAATGCGTTTGCTTTTGATATTAGTGCTGCTTGTGCTGGATTTGTATTTGCGATGAGTACTGCAGAAAAATTTTTGCGTACGGGACAATATCAACGAGCTATTGTCATTAGTGCAGAAGTTAACTCAAAAATGATGGACTTTAAGGATCGTACAAGTGCGGTTTTCTTTGGGGATGGAGCTGGTGGCGCTCTTATTGAAGCATCAGAAAAGTCGATAGATGAAAGTTTTATTGCTGAAAAAATTGAAGCAAATGGCCTCAAAAAAGAAGTGATTCATAGTGGCCGAATTGCGCCTTTAAGTGAAATTAATGGTGATAATTATCCAACAATGGATGCTTTTTTCCAAGAAGGTCGAGATGTTTTTGAATTTGCGACAACAGTTGTGCCTGTTCAGATGAAACGATTACTCGCAGATAACCAGTTGAAAACAAGTGATATTGATTTGGTTGTATGTCATCAGGCTAATTTACGAATCATTGAAACAATTGCTGCTGAATTAGAGATGCCAATTGAGAAATTTGCGACGAGTGTTGTTCATCATGGAAATACGTCTTCGGCAGGAATTCCTATGGCTCTCGATGAAGCAATTGAACAAGGATTTACAGGTGGCACAGTCTTATTGACTGGATTTGGCGCAGGTTTAGCCTATGGAAGTTTACTAATAAAAATTTAAGGTGTGTGCGAATTAATGAAATATAATGAAATAAGTCAATTATTAGATAAAATTGCAACGATGCCCTTTTCTCATGTTGAGATAAAAGATGGCGAGTTTAAAGTCGTTATTGATCAGGAACAATTAGCCGAGAAGCCAGTTTCAAAAATAAAGGTACAAACGGATGTAAATGAAACTATTTTTGTGGTTAAAAGCCCACTTGTTGGCCTAATTCATTTTGATAAAATGGGTGAAGTCGGAACTCAAGTAACTAAAAAAGAAGTTATTGCTCAAATTGAAAGTATGAAATTGTATAATGATATTCAATCCTCAGTGACAGGGGTCATTCTCGAACGCTTAGTTGATGATGGCGAGTTAGTTGAATTTAATCAAGATTTATTTAAAATTAGAATAGATGGATAGGTGAGTCATTTGTTTCGAAAAATTTTAATCGCAAATCGTGGCGAAGTTGCCGAACGAATTATTCGGGCTTGTCTAAAATTAAAAATACAGACGGTTGCGGTGTATTCAACGGTGGATGCGCAAAGTCGATTTGTTGAACTTGCTGATGAAAAAATTTGTATAGGCTCAGCTTTAGCTAAGGATTCTTATTTAAATCGTGAAAGTTTATTAATGGCAGCATTAAATATGAATGTTGATGCCATTCATCCAGGTTATGGATTTTTATCTGAAGATGCACACTTTGCACAAATGTGCGCTGAATGTGGGCTGACTTTTATTGGTCCCAGTGCTGCGCTGATACAACAATTAGCGGATAAGGATAAATCTCGGTTATTGGCGATTGAAAAAGGCGTCCCTGTTATCCCCGGCTCCGACTTGATTACGTCTGATGCTGAACTTATTGCAGAAGCAAATAAGCTTGGGTTTCCGTTACTCATTAAAGCTGCACATGGTGGTGGTGGTAAAGGAATTCGATTAATTGAAAAAGAGTCTGATCTGTTGCCTGGTGCTGAAATTGTCCAGCAAGAAGCTAAATCTTCTTTTGCCGCAGGCAGTTTTTATCTTGAAAAAAAGTTGGTCCATGCGCGACATATTGAAGTTCAGATTATTGGTGACGGTCAACATATTCAAGTGTTGGGCGATCGTGACTGCAGCTTACAAAAGCATCGACAAAAGGTGATTGAGGAAAGTCCGTCAACTATTTTGACTGTTGAACAGCGTAATAAAGGGTACCGTTATGCTCGTCAATTGATGGCTAATTTACATTATGTAGGGTTGGGTACAGTGGAATTTTTATTTGCTGATAATCAATTCTATTTTTTGGAAATGAATACGCGGTTACAAGTTGAACATGGCGTTACTGAAGAAACCATCAATTTGGATGTGGTTCAACAACAATTATGGGTTGCAGATGGCGGAAAAGTGACCAATGATAATCTACCCATGAACGGTCATGCGATAGAATGTCGGTTAACGTTAATACCAAGTCTAACGGATCAAATTACACGCTTTGATTTTCCAGCAGAGAGTCGAATTGAAACGGGATATCGTGTTGGTGATGTGATTTCTGCTTTTTATGATGGCTTATTAGCCAAAATTATTTGTCATGCTGAAACAAGAGAATTAGCTATTTTAAAAATGCAAAAGGTGCTGGAAGCAATCAATATTTCTGGTGTTGAAACTAATTTAGTACAGTTAAAAGCAATTATAAGGTCACAAGCCTTTATGGCAAACACAATTTCAATCGATAGCAAAATCTAAGGTGGTGGGTTAAATGAGTCATTATCCAGAGCGCAATCAATGGCAAAAATGTCAGCATTGTGGCACACATTTGCATGAAAGTGAATGGGCGCCTTATTTTATTTGCCCCAATTGCCAAACTTATAAACGCTTGACTGCGATGGAAAGAATTGCTATTTTGACGGATAAAATTAGTTTTGAAATAATTAATGTAGAAAATCAAACAGAAAATAAAGCACAATTTCCAGGTTATTCAGAAAAATTGGAACGGGCTAAGCGCGCGACAACGTCAAATGAAGCTGTCGTCGTGGGAAAAGCTAGTATTGATAAGCGACCATTAGTTTTGGCAGTAATGGATAGCTTTTTTATGATGGGTTCTTTGAATACAACAGCCGGAGCCAGAATTAAAATGGGGATGCAAGTCGCATTAGAGCAACGTTTGCCATTCGTGATTGTGACCGCTTCTGGTGGTGCTAGAATGCAAGAGGGAATTTATTCTTTATTACAAATGAATACCATTTTGTATATGAAAAAAAAGTTAGACGATGCTGGGTTGTTAGTCATCTCATTATTGACAGATCCAACCATGGGTGGCGTTAGTGCTAGTTTTGCGTTGAATAATGATATTGTACTGGCAGAGAAACAAGCGAAGATTGGATTTGCTGGTGAACGGGTCATTAAAAAGACGGCAAATGAAAAGTTGCCTGCTAATTTTCAAACGGCAGAAGGCCTGTATGAAAATGGTTTTGTTGATCAAGTTGTTGATCGTCAAAGAATAAAGCAAGTGCTTAGTCAGCTATTAACGTTACATGTATAAGGAGAAAATGAAATGGACTCAGATTTTTTAAAAAAAGTGCGCTCAAATGACAGATTAAGTACTAAATTTGTTATTGCTAGTCTGTTTGCTGAATTCTTCGAAAATCATGGTGATCGCGTTGGCGAAGAAGACGCTTCAATTACTGGTGGTATTGGATTATTTCATGGTCGTCCAGTGACCATTATTGGCATTAATCGTGGAGAAACATTAGAAGAACGGTTAGCGTATAATTTTGGTGCTGTAAAACCAAGCGGGTATCGAAAAGCGATACGTTTATTGGATCAAGCTGAGAAATTTAAGCGACCTGTTGTGACATTAATCAATATGCCAGGAGCAGATGCTAGTGTTAAATCTGAGCAGATGGGTCAAAGTTATGTTATTTCTGAAATGATTTTAAAAATGGGTGCGTTGCAGGTTCCTAACATAGCTATCTTTTTAGGAGAAGGACAAAGTGGAGGTGCTTTGGCTTTAGCGAATGCAAATGCAATTATGATGGTTGAAAATAGTTTGTTTTCAGTAGCCTCTCCGGAAGCAGTTAACGCCATCTTGAAAAAGTCTAATCCAAACGAGATCGAAACGAGCTTGCCAATGATGGCAACCGAACTTTTTGATAGAGGGTTAGTTGATGTCATATTACCAGAAAAGAATTCGGCAGCAACAATAAAGGCGATGGATAGCGAATTAAGCAAATTAGTGAACGTACTAGTTGCTAGTTCAGGCGCTGATCTCATTGAACAACGCGAAATGAAATATCAAACTTTTTTGAAAAATTGGTAAAAAAGAAGTTGTCCTCAAGTTATTTTGAGGGCAACTTCTTTTTGATTGTTTAGTTATTCTGAAAGTTTTTGGTCTAAACGAGTAAAACTTTGTGTTGAGTTTTTTAAACCTAATTGAGAACGAATCGCATTTGAAACACGTTTTTTCTCATTTGTAGATGGGACTTCAAATGAAAGCCCATCTACATCGGTACTTGTTCCTTGCAAAAGATCAGATTTAATTGATTCAGCGGCATCTCTGTAACTAGTTTCAATTGTAATCATATCATTGAAACTGAGATCAGTTACCATATTACCATCAATTGTTTTTAACAATTTTTTGTAGTTTGTAAGAGAACTGACAGATTCTGCTTTACCAGCAATTGCGGTAATAATCTGTTTTTGACGCTTTTGACGGCCATAATCACCTAATGGATCTGAGTGGCGCATTCTTGTATAGCCCAATGCTTGTCTACCAGTTAAGTGGATTTTTTCACCTTTTTTGTAATGTGTTCCCCCATAGTTGAACGAGAGTAATGGTTTAACATCAACACCGCCGACGGCATCAACAATTTTCTTTAAACCACCCATATTAATGACCATGTAATAATCGATGGGAACATCTAATAAATTTTGGACAGTGTTGACGGCTGATGTTGAACCATCACGGCCACCATAGGTATAAGCACTGTTAATTTTTGAAGCACTTTCGTTGCTGCCATCAATTTTAACTTCAGTATCACGAGGGATACTTATTAAAGTGGTTTGTTTCGTTGCTGGATTAACGGTTGCGACAATTAGTGTATCTGTCCGGCCAGCATCATCTCTACCTAACGCACCGGTATCTGTCCCCATTAATAAGATTGAAAATGGTTTTTTCTGACTTAAAATACTTGAAACATTTCGTAATTTTTTTGCTTTCGTTTTTTTATAGGTTTTTGCGACCGTTTTTTCGGTATGGGTAATTGCCGAATAAGCGTATACGCCTCCAAATCCAATTCCCAAAAGTAATAAAATTAATAACCCCCATAATAATGGATGCTTATTTCTTTTACCTTGAGAGTCACTTCTTACTGAAGGTGTAATCCCCGAATCGTTATTTTTAGACATGGTTGTCCTGTACCTTACCTTTCATTCAATTAAAGAGAGTATACGATAAATAAAAATAAAAAGCGATTGGTCTTAAGGGATTATTAAGGAATTAGGATAAATTTCAAAGCAAGGGATGGGTGTTATTTTAGGCTAAGGTGGCTATTGCACCAATAAAAAGAAATTATTATATTACGGTTATGTCATTTTTATTAAAATAAAGAATGGTTACTTATTAGCCGATACATGCCATTAGAAGTAATGAAAATAAGATTTGTAACATTCGTGTAATGTTATTGAAATCAAATGACGTTAATTGAATTCGAATGTAAACGAACCGTAATGGTATGTACCTAAGAATCGTGATATTCTATTCTAGTTGAGAAAAGAACAACCTGAAATTAAATAACGTTTAAATAAATAAGAAATACAATGAAAATTAATAGGAGAGTGCCTTTTGAAAATTAATAGTAAAATCGCTAAAGTAATGATGATGACAGCAACACTTGTTGGAATGAACGCAGCTGTAAAACAAGTGAGTGCTTCAGATAGTATAACTGATTTAACAAGCACAATTACTAAATTAAATAGCAAGAGCACAAAAGTAACTGCAAAATTAGCAACAATTAATAGTGAAATCACTTCAACTAAAGCTGAGGTTAAGAGTGCTAAAGATAGTGCTGCAAAACTTGAAGCAGATCAATATAATTTAGGCAAAAAAATTAGTCGTTTAAATGTTGAAATTACACAGAGAGATTCACAACTAGCCAACCAAACACGTGCATTACAAGTTGATGGAAGTACAACAAGTATGGTGCAATTTGTCTCGGATTCAAAAAATGTTGTTGACGCCTTTAAACGTGTTGGGACAGTTACAACCTTAGTTAGTGCTGGTCAAAAGGCTGCTAAACAACAAAAAGAGGCTAAAGCTGAAGTTAAATCTGATAAAGTTCAATTAGATAAGAAAGCAGTAGCTCAAGAAAAAACAGTTAAAGAATACACAAATAAACAAGCTGATTTAGCTGTTAAACAAGCAAATGCAAATACATTAAAAGCACAAATTGATTCAAAAAAATCAGATGCACAATCATCTATTGATAAAGCAAAAGAAGCAGAGGCAGCAGCTGAAAAAGCAGCAGCTGAAACAAAAGCAGCTAATGCTAAAAATGATGCCGCAGCCGCAGATGCTGCAGCTGCAAAAGCAACTAAGGCAGCAACAAGTTCAAATGATACAAGTAAATCAAATTCAAGTGATACGAGTTCAAGCAAATCAAACTCAAATGACACAAAATCAAGTCCTGCAAGCTCAAACAAATCAACTGCAAATAACGTAAGTTCAAATAATGCAAGTTCAAATAATGCAAGTTCAAGTAATACAAGTTCAAGTCCTGTAAGTTCAAGCAAACCAAGTTCAAGTAACTCAAGTTCTGTGAGTGCTTCAAGTCTTGACACAAGTAGTATTACTGCTTTAGCAAGGTCATTAACTACAAAGGGTATCCCATACGTATGGGGTGGTAAATCATTAAGTGGTTTTGATTGTTCAGGCTTTACTAGTTATGTCTATGCACATGCTGCTGGAAAATCAATTGGTGGTTACACTGTTGCCCAAGAAGGTAATGTAACTTACGAATCAGTTTCACAAGCTCAACCTGGAGATTTACTTTTCTGGGGATCAAAAGGCGCATCATATCATGTTGCTATCTACTTAGGTGGAAGTCAATTTGCTGAAGCACCAACTGAAGGTCAAAATGTTAAAATTAGTACAATGAATGCTTATTGGAAACCAAGTTTTGCTGGTCGAGTAAAATAATTTAAAATCTAAAAAGACTTAAAACAACATCGTTGTTTTAAGTCTTTTTTGTTATAATGAATAGTAATGAATAGCGAAGAGGGTTTGAACAATGGTTGAATTGGTTCTAGTAAGGCATGGTGAGAGCTTAGCAAATAAAAATAATGAATATACTGGTTGGTCCGATGTTCCTTTGACAACTAAGGGAATTAATGAGGCTAAAGCTGCAGGTGTAATCATTCGAGATACGGGGATTCATTTTTCACAGGTACATACGTCTGTTTTGAAGCGTGCGATTATAACCAGTAATATTATAATGGAAGAAACTAATCAACTTTGGTTGCCAATACAAAAAAATTGGCGATTAAATGAACGCCATTATGGGGCATTACGTGGCTTAAATAAAGAGGATACTAAACGTAATTATGGCGTTGAGCAGGTTGCTCAGTGGCGTCGTAGTTATACTTCAGTGCCGCCAAGTTTGTCAGTGCCTGATAGTGATAGGCGATACAGTTATCAACTTGAAAGAAGTTTGCCAACCGCAGAAAGCTTAAAAATGGCGTTTGAACGTATTTTACCGTACTGGCAAGATGTTATTGCGCCAGAGTTACGTCAAGGTAAGAACCAGCTAGTTGTCGCACATGGTAGTACACTTAGAGCCTTAATTAAATATTTGGAAAACATTTCAGATTCAGATATTGATGGGGTTGAAGTGCCAAATGGGGAGCCCATTCTATATACATTAAATGATGATTTGACTATTAAAAGTAAACAAATTTTGACACAAAAAAAGTAACAACAAATTTTTATTTTGTTGTTACTTTTTTAATTAGGCTAAAGCACCCATTGGATCCCAAGGAGCAAGAACTTTAGGTTCTTCTTTTAGAATAGCTTGTAATTTTTCTGGTAAGAATTTCTTGTTAACAACAACTTGGTAACAGTATTCTTCCATCCAGTCATCACTCATAACGAAGAAGCCTTTTTTACCAACTTTTTCGCCCCATGAGTTTTCAACTTTCCATTTAGTTGCTTGATCATTGACCAAATCGACACCCGTTAAGACCATGGCATGTGTCATCAAACTTTCGCCATAATCAAGACGTTCCGCTTTTGATAAAGCTAAATCGATATTGAATAGTTCATCTTTATGGTAAAGTTCCGTATCCATAATACCCTTTTGACGTTCAGATGATTGACCGACATCACAGCCGAACCAAACACTTTCGCCTGATTGTAATTGCTTAATGGCAACTTCTCTAAAATCAGCCATATCAACATTTAAATGACGAATAGGACGACCATCGACGACATTACCGAGACGATCAACTGTGTACATCTTGTTGTATGGTTTGTCATCTGTTGGGCCATTAATGATTGAGACATAGTCACTTAAGTCCCAGCCAATAAATTTTTCGTAGAATGTTTTTGGTGTTAAATCTTGATCAATATGATAGTTATTATCAGAATCACGATATTCAAAATCAAATGTAGCAGGTGGTTCGCCAAAACTATATGCCAATAAACGATAGATTTCAGTTAATTTAGTTTCTTTAACTGCTTCAATCTCTTCTGAACTTGTTCCAGCAGCGACAAGTTCACGTAAATCAACGGCATCTTTTCTTAATTTTAAGTTTAAAGTGGCGTTAATTTCGCTTGATTTAGAGCTATTGTACGTTTCAGGCATAACAGATTGAGGAACAACACCATATTTTTCGATAATGGCAACGATCATATCCCATTGGCCACCATCTTGTTGAGGTGTTGTCATTAACCAAGAAACGGTCCGATCACTGGTTGGTTTATCAGCTGTTTCGAGGACATTTTGGTAGAAGTAATTTGCTTTTTCAAGTTTATCCCAGAAGTAGGTGAAATTTTGTGACAATTCAAAGTCTTTAGCAAATTTGAAATTTGTTTTCATATCATGGCGCATTGTATTTAATGCGGCGAACATCCAACAACGACCTGATTGTTTCTGGTTAGAAACTTGACCAACGTCGAGATCGATTGAGAAAACAGGGTCCATTTTAGCTTGTGCTTTTAAATCGTAACTATTGGCTAAAATACCATTTTTTGTAACTGCGCGCTCAATAACGGTGTGGCTTTCACGTGCATGTAAGTTTTTTTGAAATTTTGCGAGTTGTTCTGAACTAATTGATTGTGTCAAAAAAATCACACTCCTACATAAGATTTAAGTACTACATTTAGTATAATGCATTCAATTAGATTAGTAAACAATGTTAAAAAGAAAAGAGAATTCTCATTTAAAATAAAGAGAAATTTGCGTATTTAAAAAGAGTCAATCGAAATTAACTCTTTCTTTAAATTATTTAATTGTAAATGTATCAGAGTGTGCATCTAAGACTTCAGGACCTGCTTGACGTCCTACGATAACAGTATTCACGCAGTCTAAAAATAGACCTTGTTCAACGACACCAACTTGTTTGACTAAGTAATCTTGTAAGTCAGCTGGATCAGTTATTTCGCCTAAATGTAAATCAATGACAAAATTTTTAGAATCTGTTAAGACGTTTTCACCATTTACAGTTCTGAACTCAGGATTGAGTCCTTTAGCTGCTAACTTTTTGAATAATTGGTGACTACCATAAGGAATCACTTCAACAGGAAGTGGAAACTTACCCAAAGTGTGGACAAGTTTACTTTCATCAACAATCCACATATTTTTAGTTGAGTTGATGGCAACAATTTTTTCAAATAAATGAGCAGCGCCACCGCCTTTAATTCCTTGGAAGTGATCGTCAATTTCATCTGCACCATCAATTGTTAAATCAATATGATCAACTTCGTCAACAGATTTAACTGGAATACCAAGCGATTTAGCTTGTTCTTCTGTTCGGACTGACGTTGAAACACCAATGATTGATAAGTTTTCTTCTTTAACACGTTTGCCTAGTGCATCGACCATAAATTTCACTGTTGAACCGGTACCAAGTCCAACAACCATACCGTCTTTAATAAATTCAACCGCTTTTTGTCCAACTAATTTCTTTAAGTCATCTTGATTCATTTGAGTCACGCTCCTAGTTTTTATTGAGGTGCATAAATTAATTTTGAAAGTTCTGGATGTTTACTCATATAGACCTTGGTATAAGGACATAATGGCAAAATAGTCTGATTATTCGCAATAACCTGTTTGATTAAATAATCGGTCATTTTTTGAGCAATCCCTTGATGCTGGTGCGCATCATCTACCCAAGTATGTTCAAACACCATTGTCTGATTATCGTTAATTAATGTAAAACTAATTCGACCGATTAACTGGTTATTAGCGTTATACTCACGTAAATCGGTTTCATTTAGTTGAAAAGCCATTCGAGCACCTCACCTTCAAAACTAATTATAACATTAAAAAACGGCCAAAAACTAGCCATTTATGTCATGAATGAGGTAAGATAAAAAGTAAACAAATAATGAGGATATAAAAATGAAAACTAGAGGATTTGAAATTGTAACTAAATATGTAGGTAAAATTAAGCTACCTGTTCGTTCGACAGCCAATTCTGCAGGGTACGATTTAGCTGCTGCTGAAGATTTTGTGCTACCATCAATTTGGAAAAGTGGGTTTTTAAAGGTATTATGGGTAATTCGTCACAGTAAAACAGTTAACGAGGATGAATTGGCTCAAGCACATGCTATTTTGAAACCTTATCTGATTCCTACAGGAATTAAGGCATATATGCAAGATAACGAATTTTTATTACTGGCAAATCGGTCAAGTAGTCCATTGAAACGTGGTTTAATTTTACCAAATGGAATTGGTGTCATTGACTCTGATTATTATGGTAATGAAAAAAATGAAGGTGAAATTTTTATTCAGACGGTTAATTTTAGTTTGAAAGATCAAGTTATAAAAAAAGGTGATCGTGTTGGACAAGGTATCTTCATGCCTTATTTGACGGTTGATAATGAAAAAGTGACTGCAACAAAACGGGTTGGTGGTTTTGGATCATCGGGTAAATAATTATTATGGAATAGTTAAGAATACTGACACCAATTACAGGTTGCGTTTTATGTGATAAAATATTAGCAATAGAAAGTATAAAAAAGGGTGGGGATTTGTATGGCAAAAGTAAAAACACAATTTGTATGTCAAAACTGTGGCTACACCTCACCAAAATATTTGGGACGCTGTCCTAACTGTGGTGAATGGAACACGTTGGTTGAAGAACGTGAACAATCACAAAAAGCAGATCGTAAAGCCCGGGTGAGTTTTACTGGTAATGCTGTTAAACCAGAGTTGTTAGATGATGTCTCAATGGCAGAACAGGAACGCGTTGAAACAGATCTAGGTGAGTTGAATCGTGTTCTTGGTGGCGGCGTTGTACCGGGATCGCTGGTTTTAATTGGTGGTGATCCCGGAATTGGTAAATCAACCCTCCTTTTACAGGTTTCTGGACAGTTAAGTCAAACGGGTGGAACTGTTTTATATGTTTCCGGTGAAGAAAGTGCTGTTCAAATTAAAATGCGTGCCCAGCGTCTTGGCGTTGGTGGTAAGAAATTTTATCTTTATCCTGAAACGGATATGGGTAACATTCGTCAAAATATTGAAACATTGAATCCAGATTATGTAGTGATTGATTCGATCCAAACGATGCAAGAACCAGAGATGTCCGCAGCAGTCGGTAGTGTTTCTCAAATTCGAGAAGTAACGGCTGAGTTATTGCAGATTGCCAAAACCAATGGCATTACAATTTTCATTGTGGGACATGTGACCAAGGGTGGTGCAATTGCTGGACCCAAGATTTTGGAACATATGGTTGATACCGTTCTTTATTTTGAGGGAGATATGCATCATACATTCCGTATTCTACGTGCGGTTAAAAATCGCTTTGGGTCAACAAATGAAATTGGAATTTTTGATATGCGTGAAGGTGGTCTATTTGAAGTTGCTAATCCGTCTGAAATTTTCTTAGAGGAACGGTTGGCTGGTGCAACAGGCTCAGCTATCGTGGTATCCATGGAAGGAACACGTCCCATCTTGGTGGAAGTTCAGGCGCTGATTACACCAACCGTTTACGGAACAGCTAAGCGAACAACAACGGGACTTGATCATAATCGGGTCTCATTAATTATGGCTGTACTTGAAAAACGAGCAAGTTTGTTGTTACAAAATCAAGATGCTTATCTTAAGGCAGCTGGTGGTGTGAAGTTAGATGAACCCGCAATTGATTTGGCAATTGCCGTTAGTATAGCATCAAGTTATCGAGATAAAGAAACAGATCCCGCAGATAGTTTTGTCGGTGAAATTGGATTAACCGGCGAAATTCGGCGGGTTAACCGAATCGAACAACGCGTTGCTGAAGCACAAAAATTAGGTTTCAAGCGAATCTTTATTCCAAAAAATAATTTATCAGGATGGACACCACCTAAAGGTATTAAAGTAGTTGGTGTTGCAACATTAAGCGAAGCACTCAAAGTCGTGTTTAGCTAGAGAGGAGATTTAAGTATGCGTAGAAATATTATTAAAGGTGTGATTGCGTTAGTTGGTGGTGGTATTGGCGTTAGTTTATTGCCACTTCTTTGGAAGTTAGTCGATATTGCAAGAATTGGTTGGTTAAATAATGGGGTCGTTAATTTTTTGGTGGGTGTTGTTTTAGCCTTTATATTATCCTTTTTCTTAATTACGCCACTAGAAAAATTACTGACTAATATTGAAAGTTATTTAACAAATCAAAGTCCCATGATGTTATTAACGGCTAGTGTATCTACTATTGTCGGGATGGTCATCGCTATTTTGGTATCAACACCATTTTATCGTTCAGAAATTTGGTTATTGAATACAATTGTGCCAGTTCTTTTACTTTTCTTGTTGGGATACTTTGGTTTCGTTATTGGAACCAACCGATTGGAAGATTGGCGTAAATTATTTACGTCAAAAAATAAGAAAAATGATGTCGTTGAAAGTAGTTTGTTAGATCGAAATGCCAATGATAACTATCATGAATACAAAATTTTGGATACAAATATCTTAATTGATGGCCGAATTTATGATTTGATTAAAACAGGTTTTATAGAAGGAACGTTATTGGTGCCCAACTTTGTTTTATATGAACTTCAATATATTGCTGATTCAGCGGACAGTATCAAACGGGTCCGTGGGCGTCGTGGATTAGATATTTTAAATAAACTGCAAGATGAGAAAATTATTCCAATTGAAATGTATGAGGGTGATTTTGCAGATATTGAAGAGGTTGATAGTAAATTAATTAAATTAGCTAAAACAATTGATGGGGTCATTGTGACCAATGATTTCAACTTGAACAAAGTAAGTGAATTTCAAAATGTTCAAATCTTAAATGTGAATGCATTAGCTAAATCATTAAAACCACGTGTTATTCCAGGTGAACAATTACGGGTAGTTGTTATAAAAAATGGTTCGGAACGTCAACAAGGGGTTGCTTATTTGGATGATGGTACAATGGTTGTTGTTGAAGAAGGAAAATACTTCTTGAATAAAACGATTGATGTTGTTGTGACAAGTGCGCTTCAAACGGATGCTGGAAGAATGATTTTTGCGAAACCATTACATTCAATGAAAAAAATAAACGACAAGAAATAAAGGCAATACTTAGATTATTGGCTTTATTTTTTATGTAATTCATTGTAAACTAGATGAGTTGATTAAAGCCTTAAATAGGCGATTTGAATCGTCATAAACAAATACAGAAAAAAGAAAGAGGCGTTATCATGGCTAAAAATAAAATTCGTGTCAGATATGCACCAAGTCCAACTGGACATTTACATATTGGAAATGCGCGTACAGCGCTATTTAATTACTTGTTTGCTAGAAGTCAAAAAGGAACTTTTATTATTCGTATTGAAGATACGGATACAAAAAGAAATATTGCTGATGGCGAACGTAGTCAGTTAGATAACTTGAAGTGGTTAGGAATGGACTGGGATGAAGGTCCTGATAAACCAGGCGATTTCGGCCCATATCGTCAATCAGAACGTAAAGCCATTTATTTACCACTTATTCAAGAATTAGTAGATAAAAATTGGGCTTACGAATCATACAAAACTGAAGACGAACTTGAAGCAGATCGTGATGCGCAAAAAGCCCGTAACGAAATGCCTCATTATGAATATGAATATGCAGGGATGTCTGATGATGAAATTGCTGCTAAGATTGTTGAATCAAAAGCTGCAGGTCTAACACCAGTTATTCGTTTCCGTGTACCAACAAACAAAAAATATGAATTTAAAGATATTGTTAAAGGTGATATTACGTTTGATTCTAATACAATCGGTGGCGATTTTGTCATTCAAAAACGTGATGGAATGCCAACTTACAACTTTGCCGTTGTTGTTGATGACCACTTGATGGAAATCACACATGTGCTTCGTGGTGACGATCATATTGCAAACACACCTAAACAATTAATGATTTATGAAGCATTTGGCTGGGATGCCCCTATTTTCGGACATATGACATTAATCATTAATACAGAAACAGGTAAAAAATTAAGTAAACGTGATGAAAATGTGCTTCAATTTATTGAACAATATCGTGAATTGGGTTACTTACCAGAAGCAATGTTGAACTTTATTACATTATTAGGGTGGTCACCAGTTGGTGAAAGTGAAATTTTCTCTCGTCAAGAATTGATTAAAATGTTTGATCCTAAACGTTTGAGCAAATCACCAGCTTCATTTGATGGTAAAAAATTGGAATGGATCAATAACCAATACATCAAATCAGCTGATGAAGATAAGGTAATGGATTTGGCTTTACGTCAACTAATTCAAGATGGCAAAATTGAAGCTGATCCAAGTGCTGAAAAAATTGAATGGGCTCGTAAATTAATTAGCCTATACAAACAACAAATGTCTTACACTGGTCAAATTACTGAGATGGCTGAAGTCTTTGTGAGCGAACCACCTGTTCTTGATGATGAAGCTAAAGCAGAATTGGCTGTTGAAACAGCCCCAACTGTTTTAAAGGAATTTGCTGAACGTATTCAAGCAATTGATATTTTTGATGCTGTTGCTATTCAAGCAACAATCAGATCAATTCAAAAAGATACGAAGATTAAAGGACGTCAATTGTACATGCCTATCCGTATCGCAACGACACGTGAAATGCATGGGCCTGAATTACCAGCTTCAATTGAGTTGCTTGGTCGTGAAAAAGCATTAGCTCATTTAAATAAAACATTAGAAGAAATGAATACAAAATAATTTTTGATAAGAGAGAGTAACAACTTTGTGTTTTTCAGAAAGTTTTCGGGGATGTGAGGAAACAGATGCTAGTTGTGAAGTGCCTCTTTGAAATGCTATGATGAACAAAGTAATGATAGTCGTGTAATGAACGTTAACTCATTGTTGGATACAGGCGAACTGTATTTTCAAGAGTGGAATAACGTTCAAGACGTCTTTTATAGAGATATAAAAGACGTCTTTTTTTAACAAAAAGATTAAATGGCGGGTGATAATATGATTTCAATTTACAACACATTAACGAATCAAAAAGAAGTATTTAAACCACTTATTCCTAACCAAGTCAGTATGTATGTCTGTGGGCCAACGGTTTATAACTATATTCATATCGGTAATGCGCGTAGTGCCATTGCGTTTGATACCATTCGCCGATATTTTGAATATCGTGATTTTAAAGTGAACTATGTGTCTAATTTTACAGATGTTGATGACAAAATGATTAAAGCGGCCAAAGAAGAGCACATCACAGTTCAACAATTAGCTGATAAGTTCATTGCGGCTTTCATGGAAGATACAAAGGCATTAGCGATTGAACCGGCAACTAAAAATCCTAAAGCAACAGAAAATATTGCGGATATTATTCAATTTATCTTAGATTTAATTGATAAAGGGTATGCTTATGAATCTGATGGAGATGTTTACTTTAGAACACGTAAATTCCCAGATTATGGTCAATTATCTGATCAAAATATTGATGAATTAGAACAAGGTGCCAGTCAACACGTTGATACTGAAGAAACGGCACGTAAAGAAGATGAGATTGATTTTGCGCTTTGGAAATCAGTTAGAAATGATGACCTGTCTTGGGATTCACCATTTGGCAAGGGACGCCCAGGCTGGCATATTGAATGTTCCGTTATGGCAACTAAGTATTTAGGTCCAACAATAGATATTCATGGTGGCGGACAAGATTTAATGTTCCCACATCATGAAAATGAAATTGCTCAAAGTGAAGCCAAAACGGGTCAAACATTTGCAAATTATTGGATGCATAATGGCTTTGTCACCATTGGTGAAAATGATGAAAAAATGAGTAAATCATTAGGTAATTTTGTGACTGTTCATGATATGATTAAGGAAGTTGATCCTCAAGTGGTTCGTTTCTTCATGGCAACGACACATTACCGTCGTCCTATTCAATATAGTCAAACGAATATTGATGAAGCAACTAACAATTTGAATAAGTTGAAAACGGCTTTTGACAATTTGACGTATCGTTTGAATGATGCAGTGGCAGGTTCAAATCAAGTAATTGAAGAGCAAATTGCTGCAAGTTTAACGCAATTCAAAACGGTTATGGATGAAGATTTTAATGCACAAAACGGTATCGCAGTTGTGTATGATATGGCTAAGAAAATGAATGTTTATTCTGAAAGTAATCAAGTTGAACTAGTTTCAATTAAGCATTTGTTAGAGGCCTTTAAAGGAATGACTTCAGTTTTTGGTCTCACATTTGACCAAGAATCTGATGATATCGATGCTAGGGTGGAAGCTTTGATTGCACAACGATTAGAAGCTAAGAAACAAAAAGATTTTCAAAAAAGCGATGATATTCGTAATCAACTTGCGGCTGAAGGTATCCTATTGGAAGACACACCGCAAGGAACAAGATGGAGAAAAAACTAATGGAAAATAATGCAGATTATCAACAAATGAATGGAATTGCGTTGGCTTATATGGGCGATGGTATTTACGAAGTTTTTGTTCGTAAACATTTACTCGTTCAGGGACTTACACGACCTACGCAATTACATCATCATGCGACACACTATGTGTCAGCCAAAGCACAAGCTTTTTTGATCGACAAAATGACAGAAATGGCTATTTTAACTGAAGAAGAATTAGATTATTTTAAACGTGGTCGTAATGCTAAAAGTCACACTTCAGCTAAAAATACATCAGTCATAACGTACCGTATCTCAACTGGATTTGAAGCATTATTTGGATACTTATTTTTGAGTAATCAAAACGATAGATTGGCCGAATTGGCAAAATGGTGCATTGACACTGTTGAAAAGGAGAATTTAAATGGGACAACCAAGAAGTAGCGAAGAAGCGGGCGATTTTATTATTGGCCGTCATCCCGTAGAAGCAGCATTAAAAAGTAATCAATCAATTAACAAATTATTCTTACAATCTGGTTTAAAATCAGATGTTTTAAATGGGATTGAACAACTAGCTAAGAAAAAGGGGATTATCACACAACTTGTACCTAAAAGTAAGCTCGATTTATTATCAGACCAACAAAATCATCAAGGGGTGATTGTTGCAGTCGCTGCATTTGAATATGCAACAATTGATGACCTCTTTAAAAGTGCCGCTGATAAAGATGAACCACCCTTTTTCCTTATTTTAGATAACGTTGAAGATCCACATAACTTGGGCTCAATTATGAGAACAGCCGATGCAGCTGGTGTACATGGGATTATTATTCCTAAACGTCGTGCAGTTGGGCTAACATCAACAGTTGCTAAAACATCAACGGGTGCTATTGAATACATGCCAGTTGCGCGTGTCACTAATTTGGTGAATACTGTTAATGAATTGAAAAAGGCTGGTTTATGGGTCTTTGGAACAGATATGGACGGTCAAGATTACCGTGAATGGGATGCTAAAGGACCAACGGCACTTGTGATTGGTAATGAAGGTAAAGGAATTTCACCATTATTGAAAAAAGCTTGTGACGGGATGCTAACGATTCCGATGGTTGGGCATGTTCAAAGCTTAAATGCCAGTGTTGCAGCTAGTTTGCTCATTTATCAAGGTTTTACCTCAAGAGGCAAATAATAATGAAAAAACAAATTTTGGTTGTAGATGCCTATAATATGATTGGTAATTGGCCAGAATTAAATCGATTGAAACAATCTGAGCGACTTGATGAAGCACGTGATTTATTACTGCACAAATTATCAAATTACCATAAACAAATTGATTCACGTTTAATTGTTGTTTTTGATGCAATGTATGTTCCAGGATTATCGAAGAGTTATACAAAATATGGCTTAGAGATTATCTGGACAGCAGAGGGCCAAACAGCTGATAGTTATATTGAAGCCATGATTGGTGACCTGCAAACGAAGCTGACACAGGTAACGGTTGCAACAAGTGATCAAGCAGAACAATGGACAATTTTTTCACAAGGAGCATTAAGAATTCCGGCCTGGGAACTCTATAAAAATATTAATGAATCCAAAAAAGAAGTGGCCCAACAAGCTAAACAATATCAAACTGAGGCATTAGTTCGTCGCTCGCCTTGGGATACTGATCAGCTAAATAATTTGGCTAAGCTACGTGATGACTTATCACATAAATGATTGCTTGTTGTAATCAATCAGTATCTTTGTTATATTGAAAAATGGAGACCCGGATGTGGAGTATCTACTTGTTAGATGAAACTTACCGGAGTACTGAAAAAGAAACAGATTTTCAATTGATTTGCCAAATTAAATCAGGCGCAGAACATAAATTTGAACCGTTATTTGATCGTTATCGGCCAATGGTCTATTGCGTGATTCGTAAATACTATTTAAAATTATGGGACACCGAAGATTTTTTACAGGAAGCTAGGGCTGTTTGTTTTAGAGCTTTGAAAAATTACCAACCAGATAAAGGAATTACATTTGGTCAATATTTTAAAACGAGCTTATCCAATTGTATATTTAGTTTAATTCGTAAACAATCAGCTGCCAAACGATTGTCTGACGTGAATTCACATTCTTTAGAGTGTTATGAAGAAACTTATGGCGAATGTGAACGGCCCTCTTTTTATTGCGAAATACTGGCAGATGACAGGATTATCCTTCAAGAAAAGTTGGATGCTTTTGAATTAAAATTATCAGAATTAGAAAGAAGTACGTTTGTTTTACTTTATTATCAAATGAAAACACCAGAAGAAATTATGCTTATTTTAGATTGTGATCTCAAAAAAGTGTTGGGATCTATCGCAAGGTGCAAGAGTAAGCTTGGGTTATTCTTTAAAGAAAATCGATAATTTTGATGAGAAAGAAAAGAGGGTGGTTCCTTTTTTCTTTCTTTTAATGTAAAATAAGTGTATTCTTTAAAAATGTTAGTCGAAGTTAGTGTTAGCTAGCTTTACATTAAGGAGAAAAAGTCATGGCACAAAGAAAAGTAGCATTGGCTTGTATCGTTTGTGGCTCACGTAACTATATTGTTGCTGCAAAACCGAGCAGAACCGAACGCCTAGAAGTAAATAAATTTTGTAAATATTGCAATAAACATACGTTACATCGTGAAACAAAATAGGGGGATAATGATGAGAAAAATTAATGCATTTCTTAAAAGTGTGATTGTAGAAATTAAAGCAACAACCTGGCCAACAGGTAAAGAACTTCGCCGTGATACAACAACGGTTGTGGTAACTGCTATCTTATTCGCAATTTTCTTTTGGATTGTTGATTCAGGTGCTTCTGCATTCGTTTCCCTATTTTCATAGAAGAATAGCTATTTAACTGATATTTTGATATACTAATATCAGTGAGAAAACTTCGTTGATGCGGAGTTTTTTTTGTTTGAGAAAAATAAACCTGATAATTTAAGGAGAGATAGCGATAATGGAATCAATCGAAAAAAGTTGGTATGTTCTACATACTTACTCTGGTTACGAAAATAAAGTTAAAACAAATATTGAATCACGTGCACAATCAATGGGTATGGAAGATTTTATTTTCCGTGTAGTTGTCCCTGAAGAAGAAGAACGTGAAGTTAAAAACGGTAAAGAAAAAACAGACATGAAGAAAACGTTCCCTGGATATGTTTTAGTTGAAATGGGTATGTCAGATGAATCATGGTATGTTGTTCGTAATACACCAGGTGTAACTGGATTCGTTGGCTCTCATGGTGCCGGAAGTAAACCAGCGCCATTATTACCTGAAGAAGTAGAATTAATTCTACGTCGTTTAGGAATGAGTGCACGTCATCAAGAATTAGATATCGAAATTGGCGAATCTGTCACAATCGTTGAAGGTGCATTTGCTAACCTTATCGGTAAAGTGACTGAAATTGATAACGAAAAATTAAAACTTAAAGTTGATATCGATATGTTTGGTCGCGAAACAAGTACTGAATTAAACTTTGACCAAGTTGATAAATTATTAAAGTAAAGATTCGCAAAAGTAGAAGGTGATTGAATGACTAAGAGACTCTTACAAATGGGCTTATTAGGTCTGGGTGCCGGTACAAGTTTCTTTATCGGAAATAAATTCAGACGATTAGGACATGTCACAATTGATGCTTCTGATCCCATTGTACCTAGTAATAAGATGGTACCGACGTTGTTTGTTCATGGCTATGGTGGTAATCGCTTATCTTTTGGATCAATGATTAATCGATTTGAACGAGTAGGTTATGGGCGAAAAGATATGGTCATTATAGTCGATCTTGATGGTAGCTTACACGTTGAAGGGCAGTTAAGATCTGCACAGCCTTTTGTTCAAATATTATTTAAAAATAATGTCGCTTCTGTTGAAAAGCAGAGTGCATGGCTGTACCGGATTATGCAATTCTTATATGGTGCTTATGCTATTAAAAAAGTTGATTTTGTTGGGCATTCAATGGGCAGCGTTAGTATCTTACGCTACTTGACGGAATACCGGGATGCACTTGATGCGCCAACAGTAGCGCATGCTATTTCAATTGGAGCGCCTTATAATGATCATAATATTGCACGGACAACACCAAAAATTGAAGATTTATTTTTAACAGATGATGGTCCAGTTGAAACAACACCACTTTACCAATATTTTGACAAAGCAATGCAACATCTACCAAAAAACTTACAATTTCTAAATATTGCTGGTGATTTGAAGGATGGAAATGATGGTGCCGTTTCTGTTAACAGCGCACTATCGCTTCGGTACCTAGTTAAAAATCAACTTAATTATCATGAATTAATTGTGAGTGGTCGAAAAGCTGCGCACAGTTTATTGCATGAGAATAAGCGAGTTGATGAATCAATTTATAAATTTTTGTGGAAAAAGCATAAATAGATTGCGTGGAACCCATCTGGGTGTTATATTATATTAGTATGTTCTGCATACAGTGGGAGGAGAAATTTATATCTCCATTTACCACGCACGGACTTTACAAGGAGGTATGTCACGTGGCTAAAACAGTAGCAAACGTCGTTAAATTACAAATTCCAGCAGGTAAAGCAACTCCTGCTCCACCGGTTGGTCCTGCATTAGGACAAGCTGGTATTAATATTATGGGCTTTACAAAGGAATTCAATGCACGTACAGCTGATCAAGCTGGTATGTTGATTCCCGTTGTAATTAGTGTTTACGAAGATCGTTCATTCGATTTCGTTACAAAAACACCACCCGCAGCAGTTCTTTTAAAGAAAGCTGCAGGCGTTGAAAGTGGTTCTGGCGAACCTAACACTAAAAAAGTTGCAACCGTAACTAGTGCTCAAGTTCAACAAATCGCTGAAACTAAAATGCAAGATCTAAACGCTTCAGGTGTTGAATCTGCAATGCGCATGATCGAAGGAACTGCACGAAGCATGGGATTCGTTGTAGAAGGTTAATTCCTAAACTACAAACACGCTTCTCGGTCGGATACTCTATGAAAGTAGATGTATCAAGTGGGAGGTTTATCCGTTAGACCACATATTGCAAGGAGGAAAATTCAAGATGGCTAAAAAAGGTAAAAACTATCAAGACGCACTAAAACAAGTTGAAGAAGGTAAAAACTATTCAATCGCTGATGCAATCGCATTAGCTAAGAAAATGGATTTTGCTAAGTTTGATGCAACAGTTGAACTTGCTTACAACTTAAACTTAGATACAAAACAAGCAGACCAACAATTACGTGGGGCTGTTGTACTTCCAAATGGTACTGGTAAAGACCAAACTGTTGTTGTATTTGCTAAAGGCGAAAAAGCTAAAGCTGCACTTGCAGCCGGTGCTGACGTTGTTGGTGACGATGACTTGGTTGAACGTATTTCTGGTGGCTGGTTAGACTTTGATGTTGCTATTGCAACACCAGATATGATGGCCCAAGTTGGACGTTTAGGCCGTGTCTTAGGACCTAAAGGTTTAATGCCTAACCCTAAAACAGGTACTGTTACAATGGACGTTGAAAAAGCAGTTTCAGAATCTAAAGCCGGCAAGGTAACTTACCGTACTGATAGAGATGGAAATGTTCATGTTCCAATTGGTAAAGTATCATTTGATGATGCAGCATTAATTGGTAACTTTGATGTTATCAACGATGTTATTGTTAAAGCTCGCCCATCGTCAGTTAAGGGTGGCTACATCAAACATTTATCAGTTGCAACAACATTTGGTCCAAGCTTAAACTTGGCTCAAAACTAATATTAGATAATTAAATTTCTTTAGTTGACCTATAAATTTAACTATGTTAGATTTATAGAAGTCAATTAATTTATGATTCTACCGAAGACTCAGGTGGCGCAAGCCTTAATTTACCTGCCGAGGAGTGAAGTATTACTCTCTCTGTGTCTTGGTGGACACGGAGTTTTTTTATTGTAAAAAAGCTCTGACACGACTACAGGAGGTGAATCAATTATGAGTAAAGAATTTATCGCACAAAAAGCATTAATCGTGGATGAAATAACTGAAAAATTTAATAACGCTGCATCTGCAGTTGTTGTTGATTACCGTGGTTTAACGGTTGACCAAGTGACTGCATTACGTAAGGAATTACGTGAAGCAGGCGTTGAAATGAAAGTTATTAAAAACAAGATTTTAGTACGTGCTGCTGAAAAAGCAGGGTATGAAGGTATGGAAGAAGTATTTTCTGGACCTACTGCAGTCGCATTTTCTAGCGAAGATGTTGTTGCACCTGCACGTATTATGGCTAATTTTGCTAAGACTGCTGAAGCACTTAACATTAAAGGTGGCGTTATCGAAGGTAAAGTTGCAACGTTAGAAGAAATTAACGCTCTTGCTACATTACCAAGTCGTGATGGCTTACTTTCAATGTTACTTTCAGTATTACAAGCACCTGTTCGCAACGTTGCTTATGCGCTTAACGCTGTTGCAGAAAGCAAGGACGAAGAACCTGCTGCTTAATGCTTAGCATTTATGATCGGTACTTAATTGTACACAAAAAATCGTACACATAAAATGGAGGATACACACATGTCATTAGATACAGAAAAAATCATTGCTGATTTAAAAGAAGCAAGCATTTTAGATTTAAACGACTTAGTTAAAGCAATCGAAGAAGAATTCGGTGTTTCAGCTGCAGCTCCTGTAGCTGCTGCTGGTGCTGCTGCTGGCGAAGATGCTGGTGAAAAGTCAGAATTTACTGTTGAATTAACAGAAGCTGGCGACCAAAAAGTTAAAGCTATCAAAGCTGTTCGCGAAATTACAGGTTTAGGCCTTAAAGACGCTAAAGGTTTAGTTGATAACATTCCATCAGTTATCAAAGAAGGCGTTTCTAAAGATGAAGCTGAAGAAATGAAAGCTAATTTAGAAGCAGTCGGTGCCGTAGTTACTCTTAAATAATTTAATTATTTTTAGCCTGATGTTGTCCTGTTTACAGGGTAGCGTCAGGCTATTTTTTTGGCTCTTCGTCAACTGTTGTTGTTAGATAATATTATGAAAGTTCTGATCACTTAGTGATTAGAACTTTTTTTGTATGTACTTTGAGTGTATAAATAGTCTGATTCGAAATTTGTAAAAGTTTCTAAAGCCAAAACTAATACGTTTAATGACCTTGATTTTATTATTTGTGCCTTCTAAGGGCCCGTTAGAATAGTGATGGTTAAAGGTGTTTTTGATTTCAGAATGGTGAAGAAACAAATTTTCAATACTTTTGTTCATTTCTTCAGAACAGCCTTCGGTGTTGCTAACGTATAATGTCTTTTTCCATATTATAGAAGAGGTTATAGGCTAAACTGCAGATTATTTAAATGATTTTTTTAATTACTTGTAAATGATAAAATGTAATGTGCTGATAGTATTTTATAGTTATCAGGAAGTGCAATAGCTATTATTGGTTAAAGTCCTGATAAAATACGTTTTCAAAATTAATCCTAAATCTTGATAAACTGACTGTTGGTTTTATTAAATAAGTCATTACTTGAAAATGTTACTTTAGGAGGAAAATGTTCTGATGAAGTAACATCCGTCCTGGATAACGAAACGTATTATAATGGAGAAAATTTTGCCGTGGAAGAAAAGTAGGTTAACCTAATTAAAAGGTTTTCTAAGAGATAGATAAAAAAATAACCTAATGACTGGAAAAATGGAACTGACTAAAATATAATGAAAGATGACTAGCTGTAAATAAGACAGAATTTTAAACATAATAACTATTATAGTTATTATGTTTGTAGGGATGTTTTATTTATCCAGCTTATGAAGGTTAATCATGAATGGTAAATGATTTGAAACAGAGTTAATTATTTTTCAATAGTATGTCAAAGAACCAGAACGTGGCGTCATACATCTGCAGGGAGTATGAGTGATCAATAATAAGCAGGGGGATTTAAAAAATGAAAAAAATAATTAATGCAGGTAATGAATTTATCAAAAAGAGATTAACAGTTTTGAAACTCCTATTTATTTTATCAGTTTTAATTTTTGTTATTATCCAAGTTGGACGTATCTTTAGAGATATTAATGGTGCCCAAGTTCAAAGAAGCTTTGAGTCACAGTCGGTTGGATCCATTTTATTAATGCTGGTAATTGGGTTTATTGCCGTTTTACCTATGATGATTTATGATTTTGTGATGGTTAAATTTTTGCCAGAGAAATATTCATGGCGTTATATTCTACAAAGTGGTTGGATAACCAATACAATGACTAATATTGCAGGATTTGGTGGCTTACTAGGAGCCTCGCTGAGAGCTAATTTCTATAGTAAAAATGCTTCTAAAAAACAAGTCCTATTCGCTATTTCAAAGGTAGCATTATTTTTAGTTGCCGGTCTATCACTGTATTGTTGGGTGTCTTTAATTTTAATTTTTGGCTTAAATATTGGCTCACAGTTCGGACAGTATTGGATCTGGTTATTATTGGGTGGGTTATATTTTCCAATTGTTTTCATTATTACAAAAACCAGAGATTCAGAATTTTTTGCGGATTTAACAATTGGTCGCGAATTAACACTCATTCTTGGGTCATCTTTAGAATGGGGTTCTGCTGGACTATTCTTCATATTTATTGGATACATGATGAATGTTGATCCATCTCACTTAGTAGCTGTGTTTCCGTTATTCGTTATCGCGTCAATTATTGGTGTTGTATCAATGATTCCTGGTGGATTAGGGTCATTTGATGTCTTTATGATATTAGGACTACAGACACTAGGTGTACATAATAGTACGGCTGTTATTTGGTTGTTATTCTATCGATTATTTTATTATATATTCCCGTTCTTAGTGGGAGTCATTTTATTTATTAAAGATTCAGGTGGTCGATTTAATGAGTATTTAAATGGATTACCTGTTGTGTTACTTAGAAGAGTTGCGCATTTTATCCTTGTTTTATTTTTCTATGTGACAGGAGTTATTCTGTTATTGGCTTCAACGGTCCCAGAATTTACGTTTACTAATCCGATTATTAGTTACTTATATCCATATACCTTCTACTTTATTCATCAGATGAGCAATATTTTTATTGCCTTTTTAATGATTGGAATTGGTCGAGGCATTGAATCTAAGGTTAAACGTGCCTATTGGCCAATGGTTCTTTTTGTTGTCATGGGGATTATTAATACCCTCTGGCATGATTTTTCAATTACCTTACTTATTTTCTTAGCCGTTATATTAATTTGTGCGTTGTTGTCTAAACAAATATTTTATCGTGAAAGATTTGAATATTCGTGGGGACGCTTGCTAATTGATGGAGGCATATTTGCGGGAACGTTTATTCTCTATACAATAGTTGGGTTCTATAATGCACCACAATTTCATCATACGGGTAAGGTCCCAGATGTTTTCTTATTTCCATCAGAGAAAATTTGGTTATCTGGATTTTTGGGGTTACTTTTTGCAGTCATTGTTGTGTGGGTCACATTTACGTACCTATCTCGTAAGGATCAACGATTTGGTGAGCAAGAGTTTCCAGCAGATCGTGTTAAAAACGTGGTTGATACTTATGGTGGAAATGAAGTCAGTCATCTTGCCTTCTTAAGGGATAAGAATGTCTATTTTTATCAAAATGAAGGGCAGGATGAAGTCTTTTTCCTTTATCAGAAAAAGTCGAATAAATTAGTTGTTATGGGTGAGCCAGTTGGAAATCCTGAGTTTATTCGTGCCGCTATTAATCAATTTATCATTGATGCAGATGTTGAGGGATTAGAGTTAGTCTTTTATGAAGTTGATGCACAATTAACGATGATGTTGCATGAAGTTGGATTTGATTTTATTAAAATTGGTGAAGAAGGTTTCGTTAAAGTTTCTGAAGTGGTGTTGTCTGGTAAAAAACGACGTTCAGAGCGTGCTTTAATGAATAAATTTGACCGAGAAAATTATGCATTTGCGATGATTGAACCGCCCTATTCAAAAGAAACGATTCAAGAATTAAAAGATATTTCTGACAGTTGGCTAGGTGGACAATCTGAAAAAGGATTTTCTTTAGGATTCTTTGATGATTATTATCTTAATCAAGCACCGATTGCCGTTATTAACGATTCTGAAGGGCGTAAGGTTGCTTTTGCGACAATGATGCCTACTGGAAATCATAGGGTTTTATCGATTGATTTGATGAGATATAGTCGAGAAATGGCACCATCTGGTATAATGGATAAAATTTTCATTAGTTTATTTCAACAAGCGACAGAAGAGGGTTATGAATTATTTGATATGGGTATGGCACCATTATCGAATGTGGGTGAATCTAAATTTAGTTTTGTTGAAGAAAAAATTGCCCATATGATTTATAAGTATGGATACCGTTTTTATGGTTTCCAAGGCTTGAAGCAATATAAGGATAAATATGTAACAGAATGGCATTCAAAGTATATTTCATTTAGGAAACGTAGCTCAATTGCATTTACGTTGTTGCAGATTTTAACGGTTGTTAATCAGAAAAGGCCGACAGATAGAAAAGTTAAGGGATCTAGTTTTATTGTGAAATTTTTCTTGAGAAATGCTAAATAAATGATAAAAGCGCAGAATCAGGTTTTATGTGATTCTGCGCTTTTGCTATTTATTTTTAAAGGTGCTAATTAGTCAGTGTTTTTTAGGAATCCAAATCATGCAATAAATAATAGCGATAAAACCAATAGACCAGCCTAAAAATCCTTGTCCAAAGTATATTAAAATTAAACCGATAACTGTTGATAAAAGCAAGATGAATGGCACTTTTAAGTGGCTACACATATCGTTACCCCCGATTTTTTATTAAAAACACGATTGAACTATTTAATTCAGTTTTTTTGTAAATACGTAATATGATACATGAATTATATCATATTTTAAAGAGTCAATGGGTACTCACTAGTTTATGGATACAATTTTTGATACAATAAGGATTAATAATAAAAATTATGACAAATTGAAAGTAGGGTGTTACCTTGGATTCTGGTCCGGAAAGTTATTTATTGAATATCATTGTTATCATTGCGATATTACTGTTGTCTGTGTTATTTACGCTTACTGAGTATGCGCTGGTTCGGGTACGGGTTAGTGCATTAAAAGATATGTATGAAAAAAAGCCACTTAAAAATATTAAGCGAGCTATTCACATGACGGAAAACTTAACGGAATACCTGTCAACAGCCCAGGTTGGAATAACCTCAACCAGTTTGATTCTTGGTTGGATTGGTGAAAAAACAATTGCGGATGCGATTATTCAATCCAATATATTACCTGCAGCTATGGCAAACGCTATTGCATCGGTTGCTGCAATTCTTATTTTTACGGTTATTCATGCTGTTTTTACTGATTTAGTTCCTAAAAATATTGCGATTGCAGATCCATTGCCAGTATTATTATTTATTGTTCGACCTATTCTCTTTTTCCATATCGTTTTATATCCGCTAATATGGATTTTAGATCGATCGGCAAATTGGATTACACATTTATTAGGGTATGAAGTTGAAAATGAAGAAGATATTTATTCGCAAACTGAAATTCTGTCATTATCCCGTCTATCTGCGAATGCTGGTGAACTTGATGAAGAAGATTTAACCTTTATGCAACGCGCATTTGATATGAATGATAAAGTAGCGGAAGATATTATGATTGACCGGACATCAATGGTTGCAGTAGATGTAGACGCAACCATTAAAAATGTTGTTAACTTATACTGGAAAACGAGATATTCAAGATTCCCAGTCATTGCTAATAATGATAAAGACAAAGTTATCGGTTATGTTTATAGTTATGATTTATTACGACAGGAAAAAATAAATAAATCGAATTTAATTTCAACAATTATGCGTGATATTCCGGCTGTTCAAGAAAATGCCGAGGTTCATAGTATTATGGATGTCATGGTATCTAGGCGTACGCCAATTGTTATTGTTGTTAATGAGTATGGTGGCACTTCAGGAATTATTACAGATAAAGATATTTATGAAGAATTATTCGGTGTTGTTAGGGAAGAATTTGATGATACGAATGATGATAATATAGTAGATTTGGGTAATAATCGATACAAGGTTTCAGGTAAAGTGACCTTATACGATTTTGAACGCTACTTTGATACAACGCTCAAAGAGACAGAAGAGAGCGATGCAGTCACACTTACGGGACTTATCCTTAATAAAAATTCTAAATTTCGGGCTAATGATGAAATGAACATTTCTAATTTTAAAATTAAAGCGTTAGATTATGAAAATGCCTATATTTCTGAATTTGAAGTTACCGTATTACCGGTAGAGAAAAAGGCCAATAATGATGAAATAAGTAAATAAAAATAGTTTTCAAGATTTTAATCGTATAAAGTTAAATAATTTCTAAAAATTAAAAATCTAGTAACTAATCAAAAAAACCATAGGGATTGAATTCCCTATGGTTTTTTAGTATGTGAAATGAAGAAATATTGCACAAGAATTCTACCTAAAAAGAGCACTATTAAGAAAATCCGGCCGTTATAAAAGTATGAACTATCTTGAATAAAAAATGATAAGATTATTAAAATTAAAAATATCATACCTAAAGAGGATAAGGCATCATTTATGCAGGCTTTAACTTTTTCATTTTCTAATTTAAAAGTTTGTTTACAAGGAATAAGGGCAATACTTTAATGGTATGGAGGTCTATATTGACTTTAATCTAAATAGATGATATATTCTATTTAGGGATAGTTCTAAATAGAAAGGAGACAATAAATGAGTTTACAAAATACGCTAAAAGCATTGTCTAACCCAGTTAGACGGGATATTTTAATGTTATTAAAGAAAAAAAGATTATCGGCGGGAGAAATTAGTGCACAGTTTACTTTGAGCCAAGCAACTATTTCAAATCATTTGAAGGTGTTAAGACAAGGTGATTTGATTAGGGAAACTAAGTATAAAAATTTTATTTATTATGAGTTAAATTTAAGTGTGTTTGAAGATGCGATGTTGTGGCTGCAGGATTTAACGAAAGGAGAAAATAATGAAAAATAAAAGAAATATGAGTGCCGTTTTATTTGGACTTATACCAATGATTACAGGATTTTTGCTGTATAAAAAATTACCAAATGAAATGCCGATTCACTGGAATATAAGTGGCAATATTAATCAGTATGGTAATAAAGCATTGGTTATTATTGGATTTCCACTGTTTATGATCTTAATTAGCGTGATAATGATGGTGATCAGTAGATTTAATCATCAAAATAAGAAGTTAAACACAATCTTGATTTGGATTTTTCCAGTACTTTCAGTAATTCTATCGACAATTATATATACTAATGCGCTTGGTTATCAAATTAATATCATAAGTAGTGTGGCTTTAATAGTGGGGGCCTTGCTCATCGTGATTGGTAATTATATTCCCAAAACGGTACCTAATAAATATGTTGGTTTTAGAACGAAAAAAACTTTAAATAATCCAGAACATTGGCAAAAGTTAAATCGATTATCAGGTATTTGGATGGTTATTTTAGGAGTTATCATATTTTGTGCCGGAGTAGTAGGAATGTATTGGTAATCATATTAAAAGGAGAATGAAAATGGAATTAAAACATATTTTAGATAAACAGACATATGAGATATTAAACCGTGAATATGGTTTACATGATGCTTATGTTGATTCAATGGGGTATACAACTGCTGGAGATAGTAGGGAAAAAAGTAATATTAAATATGTTATGAATATGACTGATTACGAAAATCAAAACTTAAAAATAAAATTGATTTTTGAAGAAGTTTGGAGAGTTAATTACTCAATGGATTTAGATACACTTAGATATGAAGAAACAAATAAACCATTGTTTGGTAGAGGATTGGGACAGGTAGATGATATTCGTGTCGATTATGTGCGCAAGACATTTATGGTTTCTTTATATACACATGAAGATTATCGGTTGTTTGTTTCTGCCAAAAAATTTAAAATTGAAACTGAATATGTAGAAAAATAGTAATTATTTTCTACTTTAGAAGAAGATCCTAAAAAGGTCTTCTTTTTGTTAGACATAAAACACTTGAGTAAAAGAAGGTTAAATAATAGGTAATTTAACTATGCCAAACAATACGGAATCATCAGGCTAAAGTTTTTAAAGCAAGTGCCAATATTGGCTATAACGTTACTAAAAAATGTGATTTTAGGCGCTACGGCGTAAAAATATGCGAGAATGGAATGACAAGCAGATGAACGACTGTTAAACCACCAACGGCGGATTAAGACAGTATTTTCCAGGTTATGTCACTTATTTGATATTGAACATAATCGTGTTTGATCCTTTGGTGTCTTTCAATCGCGATTAGAACAGTGATTAATACTTGGTTAAAAATCAACTAGAACCACGCATAAATTATATATTATTAAACAATGTTAAAGTTATTATATATAAGTAAGAAAAGAGGAAATTATTATTAATATATGGTACGAGAATATGACGGATGAAGATATGAATTTTATTAAGCGGTTTACACTATCGTCGGGGTCGCTAAAGCAAGTAGCAAAAGAATATTCAGTTTCATATCCGACAGTACGGAATAGACTAAATGATGTTATAACTAAAATTGGACTAATTGATGAGAAAGATAGCGAACCATTTATAGTGAATCTTATGCGTCTAGTAACGGATGATCAAATTAGTTATAGTGCAGCAAAAAAAATTATAGAATTCCATGAAGGAGAAAAAAATGAATGAGTTAACATTTTTCGTAATAGTGATACTTTTAATTTTGATTGAGACATATGGGTTGGCAAACACAAAATATTTTTGGCTTGGTGGAATAATACCCCTGTTAGGTACAATTGGTATTGTTTTGGTAATGGTTGAAAGTCAACATTTAGTTTTTAAAGATTTTATAATGGCAGCTATTGGAATTATTGGTTTATTGGTTTTTTGGGGTGATGGGCATGATCGTTATACTAAAAGAACTTTAAAAGAAAAAAATAAGATGTTAAGTAAGGATTTGAGTCAAAAGAAGAATAAATAAAAAAGCTGATGCATTCCTATGTCAAATATCCGGACAAAAATATTGTTGAAATATAACTAACTGTTAAAAATATTTGCTGATAACCCCATTCTAGGAAAGGAAAAGCCTTTTGCATATATATTGGTAGCCATTCTTACAATTATCAGTGGTATAAAGACAATTATAGCAACAGTTAGTACGTCTATTCCTCTTTTCAGTACAACTTCCGGTATTGTTAACTAATGAATAAAATGATTTCCATCAACGATGATAGTATAGATCCAATAAAATAGCCCACACAATTAGGTTGAAATCCAATTGTGTGGGCTATTTGTCTAGCGTTTAGGACGACGCTTCATTTGTCCGCTTTCACCAATTTCGTAATCTGAATCATTCATTGATTCAACGCTACCAAGTAAGTAACCATTACCAACTTGAGAGAAGAAATCATGGTTTGAGGTTGAGGTTGAAATACCGTTCATAACGACAGGATTAACATCCGAAGCCGTGTCAGGGAATAAAGGATCTTGGCCTAAATTCATCAAGGCTTTGTTGGCGTTATAACGTAAGAAAGTTAACACTTCCTCAGTCCAACCAACTTCATCGTAAAGTTCGTGAGTGTATTTTTCTTCATTTTCGTATAATTCAAAAAGAAGATCGTACATCCATGTCTTCATTTTTCCTTGTTCTTCTTCAGAAAGTTCATTGAAGCCTAATTGGAATTTGTAACCAATGAAGGTACCATGAACAGATTCATCACGTAAAATTAATTTGATAATTTCAGCAACGTTAGCTAATTTATTATGACCTAGATAATAGAGTGGCGTATAGAAGCCAGAGTAGAATAAGAAGGTTTCAAGAAAGACAGAAGCTACTTTCTTTTCTAAAGGCGTTCCAGAATGGTAAATACCATTAATCCGTTGAGCTTTTTTTTGTAAAAATTCATTTTTATCAGTCCATTCAAAAATCTCAGTGATTTCCGAAGCTGTATTCAATGTTGAAAAGATTGATGAATAACTTTTAGCATGAACCGATTCCATAAATTGAATATTATTCAAAACGGCTTCTTCATGTGCCGTCCGTGTATCATGACGTAATGATTCCATCCCGTCTTGAGATTGGACAGTATCCAACAAAGTTAACCCACCAAAATCATGACCAACTAATGTTTTTTCTGCAGGACTTAATGTCCGCCAATCATCTAAATCATTTGAGAGTGGGATACGGGTATCTAACCAAAATTGTTCGGTTAATTTTTCCCAAGTTGCTTTATCAACTTGATCTTCAACTTCATTCCAATTAATTGCCTTATAACTATCATTATTCATTTAATTTTCCTCCGTTACAGTTTAGATAACACAACTCTCACATGCATTTGCGCCAACTTCTTCTTGATCATCAGTAAAGGTTCTAATGTAGTAAATTGATTTGATACCTTTATTATACGCATAATTACGTAAGATGTTTAAGTCACGGGTAGTCATTTTATCTGTCCGGCCATTTTTCCATTCATAGAGACCTTCAGGAATAGTTGAACGCATGAATAAAGTTAAACTAAGTGATTGATCGATATGTTCTTGAGCAGCAGCATAAACGTCGATTACTTTACGCATATCCATGTCGTAGGCTGATGTGTAGTATGGAATTGTGTCATTTGAAAGGTAAGGAGCTGGATAATAAATTTTGCCAATTTTCTTTTCTTGACGTTCTTCAATTCGGTTAATGATAGGGTGGAGACTAGCAGTTGTATCATTAATGTATGAAATAGAACCATTGGGTGCAACGGCTAGTCTATTTTGATGGTAAAGGCCATCTGCTTGAATGTCAGCTTTTAAAGCAGCCCAGTCTTCTTGATTAGGGATGTCGATACCGTCAAATAGAGCAGCGACTTTATCAGAAGCAGGACCCCAATCTTCATTGATGTACTTGTCAAAGTAGGCACCTGTTGCGTAGCTACTTTTTTCAAAGTTATGGAATGTTTCATGTTTTTCTTTTGCGATCGTATTTGATGATTTCAATGAATAGTAGTTAAGCATCATGAAGTAGACATTAGTGAAATCAATTGAATCTTCAGAACCATAATGCATATGATTCTTAGCGAAGTAGGCATGTAGGCCCATTGCGCCTAAACCAATCGTATGTGCCAATTTGTTACCATTTTGAATAGGAGGCACAACATCAATATCTGAATTATCAGTTACAAAAGTTAAGGCACGAACCATTGAATCAACTGAACGACCGAAGTCTGGAGAAGCCATCATATTGACAATGTTAGTTGAACCTAGGTTACATGAAATATCAGTTCCCATAACGTCATAGCCTTGCGCGTTATTCACAACTGAAGGTGTTTGAACTTGCATAATTTCTGAACAAAGATTACTCATGATAATTTTACCGTCAATTGGATTAGCACGATTAGCAGTATCAATATTAACGATATAAGGGTAACCAGATTCTTGTTGTAATTTAGAAATTTCAGTTTCTAGTTCACGAGCACGAATGGTTTTCTTAATAATGTTTTTATTGGCAACCATATTGTCATATTCTTTTGTAATATTAACATATGAGTAAGGCACACCGTATTCTCGTTCGACACTGTAAGGATCAAAGAGATACATCGTTGCATTTTCTTTAATGAGTTCATAAAATTTATCAGGGACAGTAACGCCTAATGATAAGGTTTTAACTCGGATTTTTTCATCAGCATTTTCCTTCTTTGCTGAAAGGAAAGCCACAATATCTGGATGGAAGACATCTAAATAAACAACTCCAGCACCTTGACGTTGACCCAATTGGTTAGAGTATGAAAAACTATCTTCTAACAATTTCATAACGGGGAGGACACCAGAAGCAGCGCCTTCAATGCCTTTAATTGGAGCACCAGCGCCACGTAAGTTACTAAGCGTAATACCAACGCCGCCACCAATTCGTGACAATTGAAGTGCTGAATTAATGCCGCGACCAATCCCGTTCATATCATCAGTAATTTGAATTAAGAAACAAGATACTAATTCGCCACGACGTTTACGACCTGCATTTAAAAAACTAGGTGTAGCAGGTTGGTAACGTTGGTGAATCATTTCATCAGCTAAATTCATGGCTAAATCTGTATCACCGTCAGCAAAATAAAGGACGTTCATGGCAATACGGTCAATATAATTTTCAAGATAATAAGCATTATTATCTGTTTTAAGTGCATATTGGGCATAGAATTTGTAGGCAGCCATAAATGTGCCAAAATGGAATTTTTGAGCTGCTAAATAAGCGTAGACCTTTTCGATAAATGAGAACTCATATTTATTGTAAAAGTTAGTTTCAATATAATTGTTATCAATTAAGTAATCAAAACGAGCCTGTAGTGAATCAAATTGCATTGTATTTTCGGCAACATTTTCTTTCAAAAAGGCAGTCAAGGCTTCTTGATCTTTTTGAAGTGGAATTTGACCGTCTACAGGAATATTGATTTCATTATTTAAATCATAATAAGTGACTTTATCACTATTTAACGTTTTTAATGTCAATTTCATCAACTACTTTCTTCATATTAGTGACATCTTCTTCAGTGCCATTGAATTCAAATTCGTATAATAAAGGAACGTTATAATCGGTTGCGATGTCTTTTGCTGTAAAAATAAAAAGTTGGGCGAAGTTACGGTTTCCACCGCCAACAACACCCAGTATGTTTTCTCGATTTGATTTGTATTCAATGAAGTCATTGACTGATTCAGTTAGCCCAATCTCATAGGTTGGAATGACCAATAGGTAGGGTTCATTCAATTCAACGAATGGGTCCGTTGGGTCAATTTCAAATGAAGGGTAACCAATTTTATTGATGAAACGACGTGTTTGACCGGTAATGCTAAAGAAAACAATTTTCATTAGACTGCCAACTTTTTAAGCATATCAGGACGAAATCCAGCGATTGTATCGAATCCAGGAGCTTCTACAACTGGAACAGCTTGGAATCCTTGGCCTTTCAAGTAGTCAATTGCGTTATCATCTTCAGAAATATTACGTTCGTCAAAGTCGACGTTATTTTCTTCTAAGAAACGTTTTGTCATTTTGCATTGGATGCAGTTATTTTTTGTAAATACAGTAATTTTTTTCATGATATAAAATCTCCTTTAGCATTTTGTTAATAAGATAAGTATACAGCACAAAAAGTAAAAATCAATCAAAAAAGCGCTACATATTGTATGATATTAAGTTGCATCACACAATATGTAGCGCTGGAAGGCTTGAATTGTTTATATTAAATTTAGATTGCGAAAAGTTAAATTTCTCCGTATTATAGAAACTATTGAGAAAGTAGGGAAAAAGATGACTAATTATTATTTTACGAAAAATCCAGATGTCATTCATGATGAAAAGGAATGGACATTTGAACTGATGAACAACGAATTTAAGTTTACCACAGATAACGGTGTATTTTCAAAAAAAACAGTCGATTTTGGTTCAAGAGTTTTATTAAATGCATTTGAGCAACAAGAAATAACTGCTGGCAGTTTATTAGATGTGGGATGTGGGTACGGTCCAATAGGACTTGCTATAGCCAAGAGTCAACCAAAACGAAAAGTTGATATGACAGATGTAAACGAATTGGCATTAGAATTAGCAAAGAAAAATGCCACAATTAATCATATTAGTAATGTAAATATTTTCGAATCGGCGGCTTATGACAATGTAACGAAGACAGATTACGCTGCAATTATAACCAATCCCCCTATTAGAGCAGGCAAAGATGTCGTTCATGCCATTTTAGGTGGCGCGTTTGATCATTTAAAATCAGGCGGTCAATTATTGGCTGTACTACAAAAGAAACAAGGTGCTGGTTCAGCACAAAAGAAAATGACTGATGTTTTTGGTAATTGTGAGATTATTTTAAAAGACAAAGGGTACTATATTTTGATGAGTGTGAAGTAGATGCCAGAAAAATTAACTGAACAACAAAAAGAATTTTTTATGCGTGAAGCTTTATATGAAGCAAGAAATGCAAAAATCATTGGTGAAGTCCCAATTGGTTGTGTTGTTGTACAAAATGGTGAGATTATTGGACGTGGGCATAATATTCGAGAACATGTGCAAGATGCAACGTTACATGCTGAAATCTTAGCCATTCAAGAAGCGTGTGCAACGGTGCATAGTTGGCGTTTAGTAGACACACAATTATTTGTGACATTAGAACCGTGTCCAATGTGTAGTGGTGCAATTATTAATGCCAGAATTCCAGAAGTTTACTTTGGTGCATTTGATCCAAAAGCGGGGACGGCAGGTAGCATTGGCAACCTATTAACCGATGAACGCTTTAATCACCAAGCGAAAGTTGAGTCTGGTTTATTATTAGAAGAGTCTAAAGACCTACTCCAATCGTTCTTTAGAGAAGTGCGACGTAAAAGAAAAGAAAAAAAACGAGCACAAGGGTAGCTTTTTATTAGAATTTAAGGTATTATAATAGTTGCCGCAAGGCCTTAAGGCAATGGTGTGCTTACGAATTGTGTCAGGTCCGGAAGGAAGCAGCACTAAGTTTGATTCACTTTGTGCCTTAAGTAATTATGATTATTTAAGACTCTTAGTCAGAAATGGCTAAGAGATTTTTTTATTTAAAAAACTATTTATAGATTTTGAAAGGGGAGATTGTGATGAGTTACCAAGCTTTATACCGTGTCTGGCGTCCACAACGATTTAGTGATTTAGTTGGGCAAGATATGATTACTCAGACATTGAAAAATGCAATTATGACACATCAAACAAGTCATGCTTACATTTTTAATGGCCCACGTGGAACAGGGAAAACCTCCGCAGCCAAAATTTTTGCCAAGGCGGTTAATTGCCGCTTTCAAGAAAATGGCGAACCGTGTAATAAATGTGAAACCTGTGTTGCTATTACGAATGGTCAGTTAAATGATGTCATCGAGATTGATGCTGCGTCTAATAATGGCGTTGAAGAAATTCGCGATATTCGTGATAAAGTAAAGTACGCACCCACACAAGCCGATTTTAAAATCTATATTATTGATGAAGTTCATATGTTGTCTACAGGGGCCTTTAATGCTTTATTGAAGACACTTGAAGAACCGCCTGAAAATGTTATTTTTATCCTTGCTACAACAGAGCCACATAAGATTCCAGCTACGATTATTTCACGGACCCAGAAATTTGATTTTAAGCGGATTACACCAGCCGATAGTTACGCACGGATGGTTTATATTCTGACAGAAAAAGAAATCGAATATGAAGAATCAGCGCTTAAGGTTATTGCGAAAGCTGCTGAAGGTGGGATGCGTGATGCCTTGAGTATTTTGGATCAAGTCATTTCGTTTGGTGATAATAAAGTCACTTTAAATAATGCGTTGATAGTTACGGGTAGTGTGACGCAAGATAAAATTCAAAAATATGTGACAGAAGTTAGCCAAAAAGAAACCACTAAAGCATTAGAAACCATTCAAGAAATTATTGATGAAGGTAAAGATTCAACGCGATTAATAGAAGATTTAATTACTTATGGTCGTGATTTGTTGTTATATCAGCAAGCTCCCGAGCTCATTAATCAACTTGAATTAGGGATGGTTAACGATACGTTTAAAGCGCTATCGCAAACGATTTCTGCTGATTTTTTATATCAAATGATTAATATTTTAAATGAGATTCAGCAACAAATGCGATTTACGACGCATCCAGATGTCTACTTAGAAGTCTTGACGATTCGTTTATCTCAGTTTAGTGCTGTTGAAACAAGTCGTAATGATAAGCAAGAAATCGGGCAATCAAGTCTCAGTTCAGATGCTTCTGAACAAATTGATCGTTTAACAAAAACGGTTGCTACTTTGAAAAAAGAGCTTGCTGATTTAAGTAAAAATGCGAGTCAACACCAGGCTTCAGCACCAGTTAAACCAAAAAAAGTTGCCTCAAATCGAAAGAAAACCACATTAAATTTATCTCAAATTTATCCGGTTTTAGATCACGCAACGAAGGAAAGTTTGGTACAATTAAAACAGGTTTGGTCAGAGCTGTTACAACAACTATCAGTAACACAACGTGCTATTATGCAAGCCAGCGAACCTGTTGCGGCTAGTCCTGACAGTGTCTTGGTTAGTTTTAACTATGACTTTTTAGCAACGAAGGCATCGGGTGATACAGAATTGCTTGACGCACTCGGTAATGGGTTGGATCGGTTACTGCACAATGTGCCACAGTTGATTTGTATTACAGCGGAGCAATGGCCGGAAGTACGTAAATCGTACATTCAACAAAGTAACCATGAAGGAACAGAAACAATCATTGAACCAGTTCCTGAAGTAGTTGAACCAATTATCTCAAAAGCCGAAGAAATTTTCGGAACAGAAAATATAGAAATTAAACAAGATTAGAAAGGGAGTAATTTATAATGATGCGTGGAAATGGAAATATGCAAGGTATGATGAAACAAATGCAAAAACTACAAAAAGAGATGACAAAGGATCAAGAGGCTTTGAATGCAACTGAATTTGTTGGTGAAGCTTCCAATGATTTAGTCAAAGTAACCTTTACCGGTGACAAAAAAATGACTGATATTGTAATTAAAGAAGAAGCTGTTGATCCTGACGATGTTGATATGTTGCAAGATTTAGTGATTATGGCTGTTAATGATGCCATGACAAAAATTGAAACAACAACAGCAGACAAGATGGGTAAATATTCTCAAGGAATGCCCGGACTATAAACTTAAAGTTAAAGAAGGCTAAAGAAAATGCAATATCCTGAACCTATCGCAAAATTGATTGAAAGTTATATGAAATTACCAGGTATTGGTGGCAAAACTGCTACAAGATTAGCTTTTTTTACAATTGATATGGATGAAGATGATGTCACGGACTTTGCCAAATCATTGATATCTGCCAAACGAGATCTACATTATTGTAGTATTTGTGGCAATATTACTGAAGAAGATCCTTGCCAGATTTGTTCGGATTCATCACGTGATCAAACGAAAGTAATTGTTGTAGAAGAACCCAAAGATGTCATGTCTTTGGAAAAAATGAAAGAATATCATGGCTTATACCATGTACTTCATGGGGTTTTATCACCAATTGAAGGCAAAGGGCCTGAAGATATTAATATCACAAGTTTGTTAACCCGATTGCAATCACATCCTGATATGCAAGAAGTGATTATTGCGACAAATGCAACGCCAGAAGGTGAAGCAACATCGATGTACCTATCTCGATTGATTAAGCCAGCTGGCATTAAAGTGACACGATTAGCTCATGGATTATCTGTGGGTAGTGATATTGAATACGCGGATGAAATGACGTTGTTCAAAGCCATTGAAGGCCGTACTGAAATATAGAAATGAGCTCATATAATGTTTAATAAAAAACCAAAACTTAAATTACGTAAAGAATATGATGCTAAGTTGTTAGACGCGATTGATCGAGCTAAGTTAACTTGGGATCAAGCAAAGCAAACGGAAGAAGCTATTTATGAAGTTGATGCGGAATTAAGCAATGAAACCCAGATGGCAAGAGCGAGATATTTCTTTCTCTATAACGAAGCACGTGTTCGTGCTGTTAAAGGTCATATGCAAGCATCAGTTATTGCACATTAAATAAGAAAGAACGTTGGGACAATTGAATAACTTGTCTCGGCGTTTTTTTGTAAGTTGGCGATTAGATTTATTAAACGAGAGATAGTATACTAGTAACAGGTTTATCTTATGGACAGGTTTTTAAGATTCAAGTACAATAATAATAAGTATTGGGGTCGTTAATATGACTGGCAAATTTGTAACGATTGAAGGACCAGATGGGTCTGGAAAAACGAGTGCTTTAAAAGGTATTATAGAAAAAATTCAAGTGAATTTAGCGAGAGAATTGGTTGTAACCCGTGAACCAGGTGGAAATCCAATTTCCGAAGCTGTTCGTGGTATTGTCTTAAATCAAGATTATCCAGAAATGGATAAGCGAACAGAGGCTTTATTATTTGCGGCATCAAGACGTCAACATATTGTTGAAACGATTTTACCGGCACTTGAAGCCGACAAATTAGTTATTTGTGATCGTTACGTTGATAGCTCAATTGCTTATCAAGGTGCGGGGAGAGATATTGGGACTCAGGCAGTTGCTGATATGAATTTATTTGCAACAAATGGGACAAAACCTGATTTAACTTTATATTTTGATGTTCCATCAGAAATTGGCTTGAAACGAATTTTTGAGCATCGTCAAAATGAAGTAAACCGATTGGATGATGAGAAATTAGCTTTTCATCAAAAAGTCCGTAGAGCTTATCAGCAGTTAGCAGTAGAAAATCCAGAACGGATTGTTACTATTGATGCTACGCAGTCTTTAGACAAAGTTATTGCAGATTGTGTCAAAGTACTGATGGGGAAGTTACCCGAGTCTTTTAAATAAATGAAATGAGGGAATTCAAATGAAATTAATTACAGCGATTGTTCAAGATAAAGATAGTAACCGATTGAGTAATGTCTTTATCGATGCTAATGTTCGTGCAACAAAATTGTCGACAACAGGTGGTTTTTTAAAATCTGGTAATACAACTTTCTTAATTGGGATTGAAGATGAACGGGTTGATGATGTCTTACAATTGATTAAAGAAACGTCATCAAGCCGTGAACAATTTATGGCACCTCCTGTTAACTTGGATGTTTCAATGGATGCACAAGTGCCATTTCCTTTAGAAGTTCAAGTCGGTGGTGCAACAGTATTTGTCTTGCCAGTAGAACAGTTCCATCAATTTTAGGAGTAAATAGTAATGGCAGAAATAAGCACTGAAGCCAGTAATATGACGGTTCAGACGTTACAACCACTATTAATTGAACATTTTAAAAAATTAACAACTACTAATCAATTGGCCCATGCGTATCTATTTGCGGGTCAAGAAGGTGTTGGTAAGACTGAGTTGGCGCAATGGATTGCAATGCGACTTTTTTGTACCGCTGATGAGAGCCAGAAGCCTTGTGGTATCTGCGCAGAATGTCAACGGATTCTATCAGGTAACCACCCTGATGTTGTGGTTGTAAAACCTGAAGGTCAGTCAATTAAAGTTGATCAAATTCGCTTTTTGAAATCAGAATTTTCAAAAAGTGGGGTTGAAGGTAATAAAAAGGTTTTTATTATTGAAAAGGCTGAAAGTATGACGGCTAGTGCCGCTAATAGCTTACTTAAATTTTTGGAAGAGCCTGTTGGAAATGTGACAGCCTTCTTATTAACTGAAAATAAAAATCAGATTTTACCAACGATTCAATCGCGCTGTCAATTAGTTAATTTTGCGGCACTTTCTCAAGATAAACTGATTCAAAGTTTATTAAGTAAAGGGGTCTTAAAAGACCAAGCTAATCTACTTGTGCACGTTACTGAAAGTCTTAGTCGGGCTGAAGCGTTAGCACAGGATGAAACCTTTGTCGAGATGACGAATCAAGTATGGCATTGGTTCAGTAAGTTATTGAAGAATGATGCTGAAAGTTTTATTTTAGTTCAGACGAAATTAGTGCCACTTGCGAAAGAAAAGGCGCAACAAACCTTAATGGTTGATTTGATGACGTTATTGGCACGCGATTGTTTATTGGTTCGTTATGATCGTAAAGAGCGAGTTAGTTTTTCTGGCCGATTAACAGAGATTGAAAAAGCCATTCAAGTAATTAGCGATAAAAAATTAGTCGATATATTAGATGATTTTTTACAAATTAAAACGATGCTTCAAATGAATATTGCGTTTCAGAGTGTTATTGAAGCAACGACGTTAGAATTAATAGCATTATAAAATATGAAATGAAGGTGATTTTGTGGATAAGCGTCAACTATATGATAATTTTGTAGCTATCGAAGAAGAAATGAAGCGAATGTTGTCGAGTTTTGAAACAATAAAATCTGATATGACTGGTGTTCTTGAAAACAACGCTGAATTGGAAATTGAAAACCAACATCTTAGAGAAAGACTAAGTGAGATAGAACGACAAACATCTAAGGATTTCAATAAATCTTCTGATGCAAATCTGTCAAAATCGCGTCAAAATTTAGAAAAATTATATGACCAAGGCTTCCATGTTTGTAATATTGAGGGGATGTATGGTTCACGTCGAGTAGATGATGAACCTTGTGCCTTCTGTTTAGATTTAATTTATGGGGAGCGTGAATCATGAGTGAAATAGCTGCACAAAGTAGTTTTCAAGGTGAAAAAGCGACGGGTTCTTTGTATTTAGTGCCAACGCCAATTGGTAATTTATCTGATATGACGTTTAGAGCAATCGACATTTTAAAAGAGGTCGATTACATAGCAGCAGAAGATACGCGGAATACCCAAAAATTGTTAAATCATTTTGATATTGAAACGAGCCAATTGAGTTTTCATGAACATAATACGCAGGAGCGGATTCCACAATTTATTGAAAAAATTTTGGCTGGTCAATCAATTGCACAAGTTAGTGATGCAGGGATGCCTTCAATTAGTGATCCCGGGCATGATTTAGTGAAAGCATGTATTGAAGCCAATATTCCGGTTGTCCCACTGCCCGGTGCCAATGCTGGTATTACAGCATTAATTGCATCTGGATTAGCGCCACAACCCTTTTTATTTTATGGCTTTTTGTCACGTAAACCAAAAGACCAAAAAGAAGAGTTAGCGACGTTAAAGAATCAAACAATGACGGTCATTTTTTATGAAGCACCACATCGTTTGAAAAAAACATTAACGCACTTAGCTGCTAGTTTTGGTGGTCAGCGTAAAGTCGTGCTGTGCCGTGAACTAACTAAGCGTTATGAAGAATTTTTACGTGGTACTTTGGACGAAGCCATTGAATGGGCTAGTTCAGACCAAATTCGTGGTGAATTTTGTGTAATTGTTGAAGGTAATGAGTCACCAGAAGCAACTGAAGTTGACCATTTGGCTGGTATGTCTATTGAAGAGCAAGTGGCTTATTTAATTGAAGCAGGTATGAAAACGAACGATGCGATTAAAGAAATTGCTAAAAAACAAGAAATGAAAAAACAAGAAGTTTATAATCTTTATCATCACATTTAAGGAGCGAATGTATTGGCAGACAATAAATTTAGTGAATCGCATCGTGCGGTTTATTATGAAGGCGACAAAAGTGGTCGTGTAACAATGGCGATGTTAATTAATATGATTATTTTGGTCTCAACAGATCAAAGTGATCGTTTAGGAATTACCGAAAAACACCTGACAGATTTGGGATTGGGTTGGGTTATTACACAATATCTGATTGATATTGCGAGAATGCCACACGTTGATGAAAAATTAACCTTAACCACAGAGGCTGTGTCATATAATCGTTTCTTCTGTTATCGAGATTTTTGGGTGCATGATGAAGCAGGTAACGAGTGTGCGCATATTCATGGGGTTTTTGTTTTAATGGATCATGAAACTCGTAAAATGACGCGTGTATTGCCTGAAGTTATTGAACCATTTGGTGCTGAATATACGCGAAGAATTGAACGACTAGAGAAACCCGTTGGTATTTCAGAAACGGATATGATAGCTTCTAAAAAATCATATGACGTTCGATTCTTTGATATCGATCCTAATCAACATGTCAACAATTCAAAATATTTTGATTGGTTATTGGATTCGTTATCAGAAGAATTTTTAATGTCACATAACTTAAAACATATGAATATTAAATATGAAAAAGAAATTCGCTATGGTCATAAAATTGATAGTGTTGTCTCGATTGCTGAGGCGGGCTTAAAGACTTTCCATCAGATTAAAATTAATGATGTAGTTTATTGTGATGCTGATTGTGAATGGACGGAACGTGAAAATGAATGATATAGAGGGTGTTGTCACTTTGTGATGATGCCTTTTTTTATGTGATAAATTTACAATAATGCGTGATCCTAGTTGATAGGTAGAGAAGGTTGCAAACTAGATGTATAATCAACTAATAATAAATCTAACGATTTGGAGGCGTTCATGTGGGAAGAAAAGGCTGGATTATTTTACTGACGTTTATAACAGTTTCAGTTATCGGTGGTAACTTGTATAAGGTTCACGAAAAAAAGGTAGAAGAAAAAAATAGAATTGCTCAAATTAAAGCGGAATATAATTCCGTAGTAGAATTGAAGAAAACATTTACTGGTATTAAGTCGATAAAATTTAATGAGGCAAGTCCTAATTGGTTGATAGAGGGAAATAATATGACAGTTACGCTAACTTATGAGATACCCCCAGATTCTCCTCCAGATGCATTACCGGATAGTGAAACATTTTCATTTCAATATATCACAAAAAATAAGGTTATAGGAAGACTTCACATTGATTTTTACATGCAGGAAACTGAGGGAGTAACAAAGGGAAAGGTTGAAGTTACTTATACTAACGGGGAAAAGACTAGTATATAGTTAAATAAGCTGAAGTTAGTTCTGACTTAACTTAGTTATTCAAAATTTTGGGATGATCTAAATGAGACAGCATAAAACCAATAGTGATTTTTACTTGAAAACAACAAAAAAGAACCGTTATCTTGCCAAAGATAACGGTTCTTTCAAGTTTAATAAGGGAATTATTTTAAAAATAAGTTATGAGTTCGCATTAAGTTCAATCGGGTTAAGCCCTATCGAACTGTTTCTTATGACAAGGCGTCTGCAACATAAATCGCAAGTTCTTCTTTTTCGAGTCCATTACTTAAACCAACTAATAATTTAATGCGGGCTTTCTGACCATTTAGGCCACGGCAGAAGATGCCGCCCATTTTCTTAAGTTGGACACCGCCACCTTCGTAGTCGTAAACATCTTGTGCGACGCCGTTAAAGCAACGTGACACAATGACTATGGGAATATCACGATCAATTAGTTTTTGAAGATTAGCTAAAACTTGTGGGGGAAGATTTCCGGCACCAAGTGCTTCAATAACAACACCGTTTGTTTGGTCGTTATCAAGGAAGCCAAGTAAATCAGCGTCCATTCCAGCATAAGCTTTGATTAAATAAACATGATCAACGACTTCGTCAATTGCTAGGCAAGTCTGGCTAAGTAATTCGGCAAAGAAATTAACACTATTTTTGGCGATGCTACCAATAGGACCAAAGGTAGGTGTTCTGAATGTTGCCACATTTGTTGTGTGGGTTTTTGTCACATAGCGAGCAGTATGAATTTCATCATTCATGACAACCAAGACACCTTTGTCGACTGCATCGTCACTTGCTGCGGTTAAAATAGCCGTTTGAAAGTTGTGTAAACCATCTGATCCAATTTCATTTGCTGAGCGCATGGCCCCTGTTAAAACGACAGGTAGATGGTTAGGTAAGGTGAGATCTAAGAAATAAGCTGTTTCTTCCAAAGTATCTGTACCATGGGTAACGACGACGCCATCGATAGCTTCATCTAGCGCACGCATAATTCTTTTTTGAATGATTAACATTTCTTTAGGACCAATATGTGGAGAGGGTAGGTTAAAGACATTTTCAGTGATTAAATCAAATCGGTCACTAAATGGATTTGCGACTTGATTTAAAGGGTTTTCGGCACCAGGTGCAACGGCACCTGTTTCTTGATTTTCAGACATGGCAATTGTGCCACCAGTATGTAAAATTAATATTTTTTTCATAGTTTCCTCCTTGCTGACACTTAGATTATACAGATTATATTGTACTTTGACTATGAATTTGTTACGGTATATGAAAGATAAGGTGGTCTCGAAGATGAAAGAAAAGCAATTAAGTAAAAAAGATTATATATTTATAAGTTCAATGCTGTTTGGGTTATTTTTCGGTGCAGGAAATTTAATTTTTCCTGTTTTTGTAGGTCAACAATCAGGACAAAATGTCTGGATTAGTAATTTGGGGTTCTTAGTTGCTGGTGTTGGGTTACCATTTTTAGGTGTTATTTCTATTGGATTATCTAAAAGTAGAGGTGTTTTCGAATTAGCTTCTAAAGTTAATCGTGTATACGGCATTATTTTTACGATGTTACTTTATTTAACCATTGGGCCATTATTTGCAGGGCCTAGAGCGGCCACAATTCCATTTGAAATTGGATTTGCGCCTCATATTAAAGCAAGTCAAGAACCGGGTTGGTTATTGCTTTTTTCAATTTTATTTTTTGCAACGGTTTGGTTATTGGCAGTTAAACCAACTAAAATATTAGTTTATGTTGGTAAATATTTAAATCCCATCTTTTTATGTGCATTAGCTATTTTATTATTGTTTGTTCTGATAAATCCTATGGGGAATTATACTGATTTTGCGGCAACAAGTGCTTATCAAAAAGGCGCTTTTATGTCTGCCTTTGGACAAGGGTATTATACGATGGATGCTTTAGCCGGTTTAGCCTTTGGGATTATCATTGTGGATACGATTCACGATTTAGGGGTTACAGATTCTAAATCGATAACTAAGGGAATTGTTCGTTCTGGTAGTATAAGTGTTATTTTGATGGGTATTATCTATACTTGTCTGGCCTATTTAGGGGCAACCAGTTTAGGGCTATTTTCGCATTCGGATAATGGTGGGGCTATTTTAGCTCAAGTAACAGAACATTACTTTGGCAAATTTGGAAGCCTGTTTCTTGCCGCAATTATTGTAGTGGCTTGTATTAAGACGGCAATTGGTGTGACCAGTGCGTTCGCTAAAATATGCGTTGAAATCATTGGACGCGGTAGCTATATTTTATATTTAACGTTGGGTTGTGTGGTCAGTTGTTTAATCGCAAACGTTGGGTTAGACCAATTAATCTCATTATCAACACCCGTTTTAATGTTATTGTATCCTCTTGCGATTGTGTTAATGATTGTCGCTTGTTTGGAACCTGTTTTAAATAAGTTTGATTTTAAAGTTAGTATTATGTACCAGTGGTTAACTGTTTTAACTTTCTTTAGTGCTATTTTTGATGGCTTAAATGCAATGCCAACGTCAATTAAAAATTTAGCAGGTGCAAAAAGGATGTTATCTTTTGCCGATAATTATTTGCCTTTATTTAATATCGGTTTGAGTTGGATGGTGCCTGTTGCATTGGGATTAGTTATGGGCTTAATTTTTATGGTTCGAGAAAAACGAGCCAAATAAAAATAATTACCGTATTTACTTACTTTTAGTGCTATACTGTGAAAGTAGTCAAATACAAAATTTCGGGGTAGAGAATACAGCGTTAAGTGCCAAAAGGACGGAATGTGTCTTTTGGACGAAGGCTAGGGATAGCTGCGGTTGTGTTCTCGCATTCGCCGCATACCACAATGTGGCAACTCCAACGAGGAGATGTCTGGATCATGGAAAGTTTAACAAAGCGATTGACTGCAAAGAATATAGCAGTGATGGGTTTATTATTAGCCGGTCAAATTATTCTAACCAATTTTTTATCGTATCAGGTATTAACGTTGCGGATTAGTTTTACGTTTATCGTCACTTATCTGTTAGCAACGTGGTTTGGCCCATTACTGGGCGGTATTGGTTCTGTTTTATCAGATTTACTGGGAACCGTATTATTCAGTAAAGGGGGGACATTTTTCTGGGGATTTTCGTTATCTGCTTTCTTGGGTGCGTTTTTCTATGGACTTGTGTTTTACAAAAAGCCATTTACACTGACACGCATTATTATTGCCGTGTTAATCAATGTGATTGTGATTGATTTATTGCTAAATACGTTCTGGTTGGTACTCATGTATCATTCACCTTGGACAATTATTTATGCACGTGGCATCAAAGATTTATTCTTAATTCCGATCCAAATTATTTTGCTATACATTGTTGGTAATAATAAACAAATTCAAAGATTAGGTCAACGTTTATAAGACTTATATGCGTTAAGGCTTAGTAAATGAAAAGTAACAAGACGGTGAATTTATTTCGCCGTCTATTTATTTGTTTAAAAACAAGCTAATTCCTGATAAATTGGCTAAAATAAGTTATAATGAAACTACATAAAACATTTGGAGGAATATAAAATGTCAATTTTAGTTTTGGGTGGCGCAGGTTATATCGGTTCACATACTGTTGATCAATTGGTAGCAAACAACCGTGACGTAGTCGTGGTTGATAATTTAGTGACAGGTCATTTAGAGGCTGTTAATAAAGCTGCTAAATTTTATCAAGGTAATATTGCGGATAAAGATTTCATGCGTAATGTTTTCAAAAATGAAGATATTGAAGCAGTTGTCCATTTTGCAGCCTCATCACTTGTTGGTGAATCAATGGAAAAACCATTAAAATATTTTGATAACAATACAGCAGGAATGGTTCATTTACTTGAAGTCATGACTGAAGTTGGCGTTAAGAAAATTGTTTTTTCTTCAACAGCTGCAACATACGGCGAACCAAAAGTTGTCCCAATTCATGAAGACGATCCTCAAATACCAACGAACCCATATGGTGAAAGTAAATTAGCCATGGAAAAAATCATGCACTGGACTGATGTTGCAAACGGGGTTAAGTTTGTTGCTTTACGTTACTTCAATGTCGCTGGTGCTAAACCAGATGGTAGTATTGGAGAAGACCATAATCCAGAAACGCATTTAATTCCAATCATCTTGCAAGTTGCTAATGGTGAACGCGAAAAATTACAAATTTTTGGTGATGACTATGAGACAAAAGATGGTACAAATGTCCGTGATTATGTGCACGTTCTTGATTTAGCAGATGCACATATTCGTGCATTAGATTACTTGCTTGCAGGAAATGAAAGTAATGCCTTTAACTTAGGGTCATCTAATGGCTTTTCAAATATGGAAATTTTAGAAGCCGCTCGTCGCGCAACAGGTAAAGAAATTCCTGCTGAAATTGCACCAAGACGTGCCGGCGACCCTTCAACTTTAATTGCGGCAAGTGAAAAAGCGCATGAAGTGTTAGGATGGGCACCTAAATATGAAAATATGGAAGACATTATTAAGACAGCGTGGGCTTTCGAACAAAAACATCCAAATGGTTTTTCAAAATAGAGTGATTAATGACGATAGGGCAAACTGATTTGTCCTATTTTTTTTGTTAATTTTCTCTTATAAAAAATGTGTTAGACTATTTTTGTGCTAAAATATGAACAAAGTAGAAATAAAGGAAGATATGAATGAAACTTTTGGCAATTGATACATCGAATATACCGCTTAGCGTCGCTGTTTTAGAAGATAGCACGTTGTTAGCGACAATAACAACGAACATTAAAAAAAATCATAGTATAACATTGATGCCCGCAATCGCTGACGTCATGAAATTAGCTGGTGTCAAACCTGCTGAGTTAGATCGAATTGTGGTTGCACAAGGTCCAGGCTCTTTTACAGGACTCAGAATTGGTGTTGCAACGGCCAAGACACTTGCTTTCACGTTAGATTGTGAATTAGTGGGAGTGTCTAGTTTAGCTTTATTAGCTGCGGGTATTACCACAAATGGTGAAGCAGATATTGTGCCATTATTTGATGCACGTAGAAATTATGTTTTTTCAGGCTTATATACCAATGACGACAAAATGATAAATGAGTTACCTGATCAGCATCGAGAACTTGTGACTTGGGTAACTGAATTAAAAAATCGTCAACGCCCACAAATTTTTGTTGGGACTGATGTTGCTTTGTTTAAAACACAAATCGTTGCTATTTTAGGCGAACAAGCACAATTTCCAGCGGCATTTTTGAATGTCCCACAAGCTTTTATTTTGGGACTTATTGGTAAAGATATGGCGCCCGTTGAGCAGGAAGATTTTATTCCTCATTATCTACGTTTGACGCAAGCAGAAACACAATGGTTAGAAACTCATTCAGATAAGGATCATAATACCTATGTTGAAAAAATTTAGAGCACGAGTAAGACGCATTATCCCAGAATTAGGGTTAAATGAACCAGCAAGAACATTAGTTTTTCAAAATCATCGGATTCAAATTAGAAATGAAGCTTATTTTATGACGCGTGCTGTCGTTCCTGATATTCCCGAATTACTTGAGATTGAAAAGGCCGTTTATGGTGGAAAATCGCCATGGAGTGCTAAAATATTCGAAGGTGAGATTAGCCAAAAAGGCAAAACACTTTACCTTGTATTGCGTAAAGAAGATAAAATGTTAGGATTTGTTGGTTGTTCAACGAACGCCAAAACAGGGGATGTGCATATTGCGAATATTGCTGTTTTACCCGAATGCCAAGGAAGAGGAATGGGCAATTTTTTGGTTACAGCAATCACAAAACGTGCGCGATTAATGAAATTTAAAACGGTCAGTCTAGAGGTCCGTCGTGATAATCAGACGGCATTGAATTTGTATCATCAATTAGGCTTTAATAAAGTGGGCATACAAGAAAATTATTATGTTGAAGACGGCCAAGATGCCGTTGATATGTTACTTAAATTAAGATAGAACAATACGGAGTAAGTTGAAAGGAGTCCCGATGAACACAGAAAAAAGAAATTTAATTTTAGCATTTGAATCAAGTTGTGATGAGACGAGTGTTGCAGTTGTCGAAGATGGTCATCTTATTTTATCGAATATTGTTGCGACACAAGTAAATAGTCATAAGCGTTTTGGTGGGGTTGTGCCTGAAGTGGCTAGCCGTCACCATATTGAACAAATTACGAGTTGTATCAAAGATGCGATGACAGAAGCTAATGTCACTTATGAAGATTTGGATGCTGTCGCGGTAACTTATGGTCCCGGATTAGTCGGCGCTTTATTAGTGGGTGTTTCTGCTGCTAAGGCTATCGCATTTGCGCACGAATTGCCCTTAATTCCGGTCAATCATATGGCTGGACATATTTTCGCAGCACGTTATAAAGCTGAGCTAGTTTATCCATCAATGGCTTTACTTGTTTCAGGAGGGCATACTGAATTGGTTTATATGCCTGAAGAAGGTCAATTTGAAATTATTGGTGAGACGCGTGATGATGCAGCTGGTGAAGCTTATGATAAAGTTGGGCGTGTTCTAGGGATGACTTATCCATCAGGTAAAAAAATCGATGAGCTGGCTCACACGGGACAAGATACGTTTCATTTTCCACGCGCAATGCTCAAAGATGATAATTATGACTTCAGTTTTAGTGGCTTAAAGAGTGCCTTTATTAATACGGTTCATCATGCGGATCAATTAGGTGAATCGTTGAATCAGGCTGATTTAGCAACTAGTTTTCAACAAAGTGTTGTTGATGTCCTTGCTGAAAAAACAATTCGTGCTTGTCATGAATATGATATTAAACAATTAATTCTTGCTGGTGGTGTGGCAGCTAATAAAGGGCTACGCGCTAGACTTGAATCTGATATGAAAAAATTGAATGGTGTTGAATTTGTTAAAGCACCTATCAATTTATGTGGCGATAATGCTGCAATGATTGGTGCGGCTGGCTACGTTGAATTTCTTAAAGGTCAACGTGCTGGATTGGATTTGAATGCTGATCCTAGTTTGGAATTTGATTGGATTGCTTAGTAAGACTAAAAGACGCCTAACTCATTGAAGTTAGGCGTCTTTTTAATCAATCTTTTTAAGATAATGGTTTGGTAAAATAAGTTGTGTTAAGTAAATGAATAAGCCTAGTCCAAATAAAATAATCACAGTTGTGCCTAAGCTAAAGTCCAATTGTTGTAATGGGTAGTAGGCAAAAATTCCGATGACCCACCAAATAAGATTCAACCAGTAAGGTAATGTCTTTTTCGTAACGAAGTAAGTGACAAAGACAATCGTATAGAGTGGCGTGAATACTGATGCGATGAAATATAAAAAGGTTTGATAACGATCGATAGGAACTAACCACGCAATCAGTAAGCCCATAATGACAATCAGGATACTCATTAATTTGACCCTTTTAATGGGATGTATATTTTGAATATTAATGGTTGCTGATAGGACATCTAAAAAAGTTGTTGTGACAGTTGAAAAGATGATGATAAATAAAGCAATAATACCTAAACCTGAAGTTGCTAAAAATGATGTGAAGTCAGTAAAGCCAGTTCTAGTGGTTAAAAATAATCCGATTGTAAACATGATTAAGCTACCAGCGAAGTAGCCCAATGAACTAATTGAAGACAATGCAATTGGATATTTGGTTGCTTTTGTATAATCGCCAATTAAAGGTAACCAAGATAATGCCATTGTGATATTTAATTCAACAGCGGATCCAAATGTCATTTGACCAAGATGAGATGAAGTTGAAACGGGTGTTTTAAAAATTAAAAAGAGCATAACGGCCGCACCTATGACTAGCAAGCTAACAACAATTAAATTGATGCGATATAAGTTGCTTTTACCAACTAATAGCCAAATGATGATGCCAATAGCCATGATGAGTCCCATGATAATTGTATTTTTAAAACTGAATAGCGCATTTGAAACGCCATTCATAGCTGAAATGGCGTTCACAATCATGACAGCTGTCCAACCGATTAATTGAACGAGATTAATCAGTGAGAATAAGAGAACACCTGTCGATCCAAAAGCAATTTTTGTTGATTGGATAGCTGTTTGATGTCTTTTCGCACCAATGTAGCCAGCAGGTAATAAGAAGAGACCACAACCGATTAAATGACCTATTAGGATGGCCCAAAATCCATTTAAGAAACCAAGTGGCGCTAATAACATACCAGTCATAATTTCAGCAATTGAAATGGCAGCGCCTAACCAAATTAAAAATTGACTCCGTAATTCTTTAGGTTCCGACATCCTAATTGGCCTCCAATTTGAAATAATGATTGATGGATTGGACCGTTTTTTCAATGTCCTGACTTTGCGCAATTAAAGAGATGACGGCAACGCCTGAAACGGCTGATTCAGCTAGTTCGGCTAAATGAGTTTCTGAAATACCACCAATGGCGACAATTGGGTGACGACTGGCGGTTACTAATTGCTTTAGGTTAGAAATTCCGAGCGGTGCATCAGCATCTGCTTTTGAATGGGTTGGGAAAATGGGCCCACTACCAATATAAGCAACAGCTGGTAATTGATTTGCACGTTCTACTTGTTCGAGCGTATGACAAGAAAGGCCAATGGCTAATTTACCCATTGCTAGTTCAATAACGTCTTGAATTACTTGATCACTTTGCCCAACATGAATGCCATCGGCTTGGATTTCAAGTGCTAGTGGGAGATCGTCATCAATAAAAAAGGGGACCTTGTAGTCTGCACATAGTTGCTGACAGTTAAGTGCAAGTGCCTTTTTTTGTGCTTTATTTAAAGGATTCAAAGGATTTTTTTCTCTAAATTGAAAACAAGAAATCCCAGCTTGTAAGGCTTTTTCCAGAGTGGGTAATAATTGGTTCTTGGCAACGTCCTGCGTGCCAGCGATAAAGTAACTGGCTAACCATGATCGATTAAAGTTTTGCATGTTGTTCCTCCTCACGATAGGCCCAATGATTTAATGGTCCATGTCCATGCCCGACAATAATGCCATTTTTAATGGCGGCTTCAACATACTTTTTAGCAGTTATAATCGCCGCATCGATAGGTTGCCCTTTTGCTAATTCCGCTGCAATACAGGCTGAGAGGGTATCACCCGTTCCGTGAGTACGAATTGTAGCCACGCGGTCAGAGGTCATCCAGAATGAATGACCATTTTCTAGTAAGACAAAGTCACTTGCTGTATTTTCAGAATTTTGATGGCCGCCTTTAATGATGACATTTTTGGCACCTAATGCGCTTATTTTTTGACTAGCCGCAATCATGTCTTTTTTAGAGTTAATAGTGAAACCAGTAATGACTTCAGCTTCAGGAATATTGGGTGTGACTACGGTCGCTAAGGGAATTAATTTTTCTTTGATGGTGGCCACTGCATCTTTAGTAAGCAGTGTTGCACCACCTTTGGCAACCATAACAGGGTCAACTATTAAGGGGCCAAAGTCATATTTTTTGAGATTTTCAACGACAATCTCAACGTGTTCTGAATCAGCAAGCATCCCCGTTTTACATGCTTTAATAGCTAAATCAGCTGCAATTGAATTAAATTGTTCATTAATAATTTGAGCCGGTAAGGGGAAACTGTCTTGCACACCTAACGTATTTTGGGCAGTAATGGCAACGAGAACGGTTGCGGTATAGACGTGGCGTTCCTGTATCGTTTTTAAATCAGCCTGCATGCCAGCACCACCACTGCTGTCAGATCCGGCAATCGAAAGAACTTGTGGGAAATTAGCCATTTTATTCAGTCCCCCATAGCAATTTGTTCAGCGATTTCTTTTGGCGTTATCAAATGTAATTTATCTAATAAATTAACAATGAAACTACCAGGTTGTTCAGCGTCTAATTCTTGCGCAACAAGTTCGCCAGTTATTGCAAAAACAAGGCAGGCCATTCTAGCTGCTTCAAAGTAATCTTCTTTAGAAACGGCCGCAAATGCAGCGATTAGACTTGAAAGCATATCACCTGAACCCACGTGAATTTGGAAAAGGGATGTGCCATGTGTCACTGTTGCTGCACGGACACCATCAGAAATATAATCAGTTGGACCACTTAAAACAACCGTACAATTATAACGTTGGGCTGCAATTTTTGCGACTTCTGCTAGATTGGCAGAGCCATCACCTGCGTCAATGCCTTTAGCCTGCCATTCAATTCCAGCTAATGCTGCAATCTCACCCGCATTACCTCGAATGAAATCAAATTTAAAACGAGTTAGTAAGTCTGTAATTACTTTTTGACGATAAGGCATTGCAACAGCAACGGGATCCATGACGAGAGGAACCCCTAATTCATTGGCGGTTTGACTAATTTTTTCAATATAAGGCAATTCAGTACTTCTGAATGATCCCATATTAATTGTGGCGCCGGAAGAAATTTGTAACATCTCTTTGGTTTCTTCAATTGCACTAGGCATAATAGGTGAGGCGCCAATTGCGTTAAGGCCGTTAGCGACGTCTTGTACCGTGATGTAATTTGAAAGGTTAAAAATGACTGGGTTTTCTGCGCGGATCTTATCGAGTAATTCTAGTTTCATAGTTTCTCCTCTTAAGCACACAAAAACCCCACTCTTTGACAAAAAAATCGTAGAGTAGGGTCCTTCTTCACACTTTCCTACGCAAGTTTTGACTTACAGGTTCGAAGGGATTAAGTTGTAAAAACTTATCTCAGTTCTTCTAAAGAACACCCCTAGTGTACTTATATTTAATTTTTAGGTTACTAATAGAGAATAGGCTTTCATTATTGTTATGTCAACAGAAAATAAAAAAAGAAACTAACTTATTCCAGAGCTAAGCTAGCTTCTTCCCAGTCATTTTCTGTTGTTTCAATTGCTGTTTGAACTGTTTGTAATTCTGTTTGAAGTTCTTGGAGTTTGTCAGCATCACTGAAAATATCAGGCTGTGACATTTTTTCTTCAAGTTCTGTTTTATGTGTTTCTAAAGTACTTAGTTCAGTTTCTAAACGTTCAATTTTACGAGTTAATTTGCGTTGTTCTTTTTGGGTTTCTTTGTTTTGTTGATAGTTAGTTGCTGGTTTAACATCAGGAGCTGTTGGATTAGAAGCAGTTTCAAGGGCCTCTTTTTCAGCTTCAATAGCTTCTAGTTCTTCTTTTTTATCAACATAGTAATCGTAATCACCCATGTAGTAAGTAGAACCTTCTTTTGAAACTTCAATAATACTTTCTGCAACTTTATTAATAAAGTAACGGTCATGGGAAACGAGTAAGACTGTACCGTCAAAGTTAGAAATGGCTTTTTCAAGAACTTCTTTACTATCAATATCCAAATGGTTAGTGGGTTCATCAAAGATTAAAAAGTTATCTTTATCCATAGCCAGCTTAGTTAAAGCCAGCCGTGCTTTTTCGCCACCACTTAAATTTGAAACACGTTTCAAAACATCGTCACCTGAAAATAGAAAGCTACCTAATAATGAGCGTATGTCTGTTTCAGGTGTTGTTGGATGATCATTCCAGAGTTCATCTAGAACGGTATTTTTATCTGTTAATTGATTTTGTTCCTGATCATAATAACCGATATGGACATTGGCACCGAAGAAAGCTTCACCTCGAATGAAGGGAATCTGACCTAAGACACTTTTAAGCAAGGTTGATTTACCAACACCGTTCGGACCGACAATTGCTTGCACTTGATGTTTATGTAAATCGATTGAGACGGGTTCAGATAAAACGGTATTGTCGTACCCAACAGCTGCATTAGCAACCGTTAGAACGATATTGCCACTTTCATCGGCTGCTTTAAAACTAAAACGGGGTGCTTTTTCGTCACCATCTGGGCGATCAACTTTGTCCATTTTTTCAAGTTGTTTACGCCGACTTTGTGCTCGTTTGGTTGTTGATGCACGAACGATATTTTTATTAACAAAATCTTCAAGTTTTTCAATTCTATCTTGTTGTTTTTCAAAAACTTTCCATTCTTGTTTTAAGTTAGCTTCTTTTTTGACAATAAATTGAGAATAATTACCATTATAGTGGGTTGTTTCATGATGACTCATATCGTAAACTTCTGTGACGATTTTATCCAAGAAGTAACGATCATGAGAGACAATTAAGAGGGCTCCCGTATAAGTTTTCAAATAACCTTCTAACCATGTTAAGGTTTCAATATCTAAATGGTTAGTCGGTTCATCTAAAATCAATAAATCACGTTTTTCTAAAAGTAATTTAGCTAATGCTAAGCGTGTTTTTTGACCCCCAGAAAGAGTTCTGATATCACGATCAAAATCTTCTTCATAAAATCTAAAGCCATGTAAGACGGAACGAATTTCTGATTCGTAACCATAACCATTTTTTTCACTAAAATCATGTGACAGTTGATCATAAGTTGATAATAGTTTGTCGAATTTTTCAGAATCTTCTGCATTTTTTGGGTCAGCAATTTGGGCTTCTAATGCATGAATTTGCGTTTCCATTTTCTTGAGATAATCAAAGACATGACTCATTTCTTCCCAGATTGAACGTTCGGAAGAAACAATGGTTGTTTGTGCTAAGTAGCCAATAGTCATCCCTTTATGTTTAATGATTTGACCGGCATCAGTGGCTTCTTGATCAATGATCATTTTAATTAATGTTGATTTACCGGCACCATTTCGGCCAACTAAGGCAATTCTGGCATCGTCTTTAATATCCATATTAACATTTTCGAATAGAACGTCAGCACCGAAATAGCGGGCTGCTTGTTGGACTTGTAACAGGATCAAAACGAATCCCACCTTTCTTTTTTAAAGTGATACTTGAATGATTAATACGAAACTGTTCATGAGAATGTGTGCAATCATTGACGTTTTAATACTACCAGTTCGTTTATAAAGGTAACAAAAAAGTAAACCAATTAAAAAGTAGATGGCTAGATGTCCATCATTGTGCGCTAGACTGAATAGTAAACTGGAAATAATTGCGGCGAACATTGGTGGTATAAAACTGGCTAAGTTACCGAAGAAAACTTTTCTGAAAACAAGTTCTTCCATAATAGGGGCGCCAAATGAGATTGCCAACATATAATAGGGATATTTTGTAACAATCGTCATGATTTCACTTGTATTCTGTGAAGGCACAGTCGTTTTTAAAAGTGAGTAATAAATCGTTTGAATAACGGACTGAATAATTAACGTTAAAATGAATCCGAGAAATCCCCACAAAATAATTTGTGTCCAATTAGAATGACCACTAATTGAATTTTTAGTACTGAAGTAATAATTTAGCCAAACTAAGAGGATCGCACCTAAGGCATAGTCAGCTGTCATAGCCGGATAGATAATCGATTTTAGAGAAAATAGTTGATTCAGAACCGTTGGTAGAACGAAGATGACGAGATAGCCTAATAAAATGGCAATTGAATTTTTACTAGTTGATTTTGACATGAAAACTCCTTTAAATATAATTAGTTAGTCGTGCATTATTTTGTCGAACAAATTCGTATGATAAGTATAGCATAATTGGTCGGATAACGAATTTAATTCATATGAAAACTTCTATCAAATAAGAGCTGAAATACTTGCAATTGTCCGTAAAATTGATTATAGTTAATTTTGTGATTAGCACTTAGGAAGATAGAGTGCTAAATAATAGTGTTGGAGGGATAGAACGTGTTAAAACCATTAGCAGATCGAGTTATTTTAGAAGTAACTAAAGAAGAAGAAACAACGGTAGGTGGTATTGTCTTGGCAAGTAATGTACAAGAAAAACCACAAACAGGTAAAGTTATTGCGGTGGGTGATGGCCGTACAATGGATAATGGTGAGAAGATTGCCGTTACTGTCAACGTCGGACAAACCGTTTTATTTGATAAATATGCCGGATCAGAAGTTTCATTTGAAGGTAAAGACTACTTGATTGTGCACGAAAAAGATATCGTCGCAACTGTAGATTAAGTTAAATTTTAAATTTAAAGATGAGGTGGATTAATTATGTCAAAGGAATTAAAATTTTCTGAAGATGCTCGTTCAGCAATGCTTAGAGGTGTTGACCAATTAGCCAATACGGTTAAATCAACTTTAGGACCAAAAGGCCGTAATGTTGTTTTGGAAGAATCATATGGCTCACCAACAATTACAAATGATGGTGTGACAATTGCTCGCGCTATTGAATTAGAAGATCATTTTGAAAATATGGGTGCTAAATTAGTGTCAGAAGTTGCTTCAAAAACCAACGATATTGCTGGGGATGGGACAACAACTGCAACTGTTTTAACACAAGCTATCGTGACTGAAGGTATGAAAAATGTGACGGCTGGTGCTAACCCTGTTGGTATTCGTCGTGGGATTGAAGCTGCTACAAAAGCTGCAGTTGCTGAATTACATGAATTATCACACAAAGTTGAAACAAAAGAAGACATCGCGCAAATCGCTTCTGTTTCTTCAGCTAATGATGAGATTGGTGCTTTGATTGCTGACGCTATGGAAAAAGTCGGTAATGATGGCGTGATTACAATTGAAGAATCAAAAAGTATTGATACCTCATTAGATGTTGTTGAAGGGATGCAATTTGATCGTGGTTACTTGTCACAATACATGGTAACTGATAACGATAAAATGGAAGCTAACTTAGAAACACCATATATCTTGGTGACTGATAAGAAAATTTCTAACATTCAAGAAGTATTACCTTTATTACAATCTATTGTTGAACAAGGTCGTCCATTATTAATCATTGCTGATGATGTTGATGGCGAAGCTTTACCAACCTTAGTCTTGAATAAAATTCGTGGGACATTCAACGTTGTTGCTGTTAAGGCACCTGGATTTGGTGATCGTCGTAAAGCAATGCTTGAAGATATCGCTATTGTAACGGGTGCTACAGTGATTACTGATGAACTTGGCTTACAATTGAAAGATACAACCATTGAACAATTAGGTTCAGCTGGTAAAGTCAATATCACAAAAGAAAACACAGTGATTGTTGAAGGTTCTGGTGATAAAGCTAAAATTACAGAACGTGTTGGTTTGATTAAAAAACAAATCGATGAAACAACTTCTGAATTTGATCGCGAAAAATTACAAGAACGTTTGGCTAAATTATCTGGTGGGGTTGCTGTCATCAAAGTCGGTGCTGCAACTGAAACAGAATTAAAAGAACGTAAATACCGCATTGAAGATGCTTTGAATGCCACACGTGCCGCAGTTGAAGAAGGTTTCGTTGCCGGTGGTGGGACAGCATTCGTTAACGTTATTGGAAAAGTTGCTGCACTCGAAGCAACTGGTGATGAATTAACGGGTATCAAGATTGTGCAACGTGCTTTGGAAGAACCTGTACGTCAAATCGCTAAAAATGCGGGTCTTGAAGGTTCCGTTATTGTTGAAAAATTAAAATCAGAAAAAATAGGTATTGGTTTCAATGCCGCAACTAATGAATGGCAAGATATGATTGAAGCTGGAATTGTTGATCCAACTAAAGTGACTCGTTCAGCATTGCAAAATGCAGCCAGTGTTTCTGCTTTATTGTTAACAACTGAAGCAGTTGTTGCCGACAAACCGGAACCAGAATCTGCAGCTGACCCACAACAAATGCCTGGTGGCATGGGCGGTATGATGTAACCCAAGTTTCATAAAATAATAAAATTTAAAGAGTTATCACTCTGCGCTAATTGCGAGTGGTAACTCTTTTTTTGTGGGGAATAAAGTTCATTTATGGTGTTGTATATTTAAATATAAACGGGTAAAATAGAGTGAATTCGGTGGATAGGAATTAGTGAATAAAATAACTATTCGGTAAGATGAACGTACCGTCAGGGCAACGTTTATGAATAATTTTTTTAAATTTAGAACATAAGGGGTAAAGATGAAATGTGGCGTTATTTAAAGAGATTGTTAATTGGGAAACCATTGAAATCTTCTGAAGAGGGAAATCAGCAATTATCAAAGTTTAAGGCATTAGCTCTTTTATCATCAGATGCATTGTCATCTGTGGCGTACGGGACTGAACAAATTGTGACCGTTTTGGTTGGCTTTTCTGCGATGGCAATTTGGTACTCATTACCGATTGCGTTATTAGTTTTAATTTTATTGGCATCAATTACCATTTCTTACCGTCAAATTATCCATGCTTATCCTAAAGGTGGGGGCGCTTATGTCGTCTCAAGCAAAAATTTAGGTAAAAAAGCAGGTTTAATTTCCGGTGGCTCACTTTTAATTGATTATATGCTAACTGTTGCGGTTAGTGTATCCGCAGGGACTGAAGCGCTAATTTCTGCGGTGCCATCATTGTATGGGCATCAAGTGGTTATTTCAGTGATTATTATTATTTTAGTTATGGCAATGAATTTACGTGGGTTACGTGAATCTGCTTCATTCTTAACGGTACCTGTTTATCTGTTCGTTGTGATGATTATTTTAATGTTACTTGTTGGTGGTTATAATATTATGACTGGTCAAGTGCCTTATCATGCAACAGCTGCTGTTGGGACTGCCGTTCCTGGTATCACAATGGCCTTACTTTTAAAAGCATTCTCATCAGGGTCATCTTCATTAACTGGTGTCGAAGCGATTAGTAATGCAGTGCCTTTCTTCAAAAAACCACATGCTAAAAATGCAGCGGCTACTTTAACCATTATGGCAACTCTTTTAGCTGTCTTCTTTGGTGGTATTACACTATTAAACTACTGGTATGGGATTGTACCTACTGAAAAAGTAACGGTTCTTTCTCAAATTGCACAGACAACATTTGGACAAGGTATTTTATATTATATTTTCCAATTTTCAACCGTGTTAATTTTGGTATTAGCTGCGAATACTGGATTCTCAGCTTTCCCAATTTTGGCCTTTAATTTAGCTAAAGATAAATTTATGCCCCATTTATATATGGATAAAGGTGATCGTTTAGGTTACTCTAACGGAATTATCACGTTGGCAGCTGGTTCAATTATTTTAACGTTCATTTTTAATGGGTCAACAGCCTTATTAATTCCGTTATATGCGGTGGGTGTGTTTATTCCATTTACGTTGTCTCAAACAGGGATGATTGTAAAATGGTATCATGAACGTCCAAAAGGCTGGTTGATGAAGGCCTTCTATAACTTCTTAGGTGCTTTTATTTCACTAAGTATTTTATTGATTCTCTTTAGATACCGTCTATCAACTGTATGGCCATTCTTTGTGATTATGCCAGTTATGTACGGGATATTCTATAAAATTAATGATCATTATAATAAAGTTGCCGAACAATTACGATTGACAGAGGAAGCAGAAATTCACGATTACGATGGTTCTACGGTTATTGTGTTAGTAAGTTCTGTGACCCATGTGACAACTGGTGCCATCAATTATGCGCGTTCGATTGGTGACTATGTGATTGCAATGCATGTGTCTTTCGATACAAATCCTGAAAAAGAACATGAAACGGAACGTGAATTTAAAGAGCGTTTCCCTGGTGTCCGTTTTGTTGATTTGCATTCGTCATACCGATCAATTGCGTCACCCGTTGTGAAATTTACAGATGTGATTGCTAAGAATGCTGCTGCTCGTAATTTTACGACAACAGTTTTAGTGCCACAATTTGTACCAAGAAAACCATGGCAAAATATTTTGCATAACCAAACAAGTTTAAGATTAAGATCAGTTTTAAACTCTCGTGAAAATATTATTGTTGCAACATTTAACTATCATTTGAAAAAATAATGACTAAAAAACATCAATTAATTTTAATTGATGTTTTTTTGAATTTATTTAACAACGTGGTATAGTTATAAAGATATTACTAGACAATACTATAAGGAGAGATACTATCATGTTTCCAATTATCGTAGCATTTTTCGCAACAGCGCTTATCTCCGCGTTGTTAACGCCAGTGGTTAGATTTTTTTCACTTAAAATTGGGGCAGTTGATGTTCCCAATAAGCGACGAGTAAATAAAGTTGCAATGCCCACAATGGGTGGTTTAGCTATTTTTATCGCCTTTAGTTTTACGAACTTTTTTGTTTTACGAAATCAATATCCCATTAAAATGTTAGTGACGTTATTTATTGCTGAATTGGTAATTATTGTCACAGGGGTCTTAGATGATAAATTTGAATTAAATCCACGTCAAAAGATGTTTGGTATTACAGTTGCCGCCTTGATTGTGTATTTTTTCTCAAATATGCGAATGACAACATTGACGATTCCTTATTTTGGGATTGTTAATCTGGGGTGGTTGAGTTTGCCTATTACGGTTATTTGGATTTTGGCTATTACAAATGCAATTAATTTAATTGATGGGTTAGATGGACTGGCCACAGGGGTTTCAATTATAGCCTTATTTACAAGTGGGTTAGTGGGCTATTTCTTTTTAGTTAATACAAATAGTTACATTGCTATCATGATGTTTACGTTGGTTGCCGCTTTGATTGGATTTTTACCGTATAATTTTTTCCCGGCTAGAATCTATTTAGGGGATACGGGTGCGTTATTTATTGGATTTATGATATCAGTTTTTTCATTATCTGGGTTAAAAAATGCTACTTTCATCTCAATTATTGTCCCGGTCCTGATACTAGGGGTTCCCATTACAGATACAGTTTACGCCATGTTACGTCGGATTTTAAATAAAAAACCAATTTCTCAAGCAGATAAACATCATTTACATCATCGCTTGATGCAAATGGGATTAACGCATCGTCAGACGGTGTTGGTTATTTATGGGCTTGCGTTAATTTTTTCGTTTATCTCATTACTTTACCCCATTTCATCAATTTGGGGGTCAATATTAATGTCAATTGCGACCTTAATTGGATTGGAGCTATTCGTCGAATCTATTGGATTAGTTGGTTCCAAACGAAAGCCGTTATTAAATTGGATTAAAAAAATTGTTAAAACAATGACTTCAAAAAAATAACTAGTAAAAAGGATGTCCAATTAGGGGCATCCTTTTTTAGTTGGCTGGAATTTCATGGTATAAATCTTGACCTAATTTAAAGGTAATCTGATTACTGAGTAGGTTAATTAGTTGGTCTTGTAGAGTGTTCAGCGCCTTTTTATCGACTGCTAAAGTAAATTCAACAGTTTCAAGATAAGTACTTTGTTGAATGATAATGTTATTTTTCTCAAGATAGTTTTCAAATTTTCCAACATTAGAGTAAGCAATTTGACAAAGGAGTTCCGTTTGTAAAACACGTTTAACGATGCCAATTTGTTCAATTGCTTGTGAAGTAGCATTACTGTAAGCCCGAATTAAGCCACCAGCACCTAATTTTATCCCACCAAATTTCCGACTGACAACGATACAGGTATTTTTAAGATGATTGGTCTTAATAACTTCTAGAATTGGTGTTCCGGCTGTTCCAGAGGGCTCGCCGTCATCACTTTGACGTTGAATTTCGGACTCAAGGCCAAAAGTGTACGCAAAACAGTGATGTCTGGCCTTAGGTTCTAATTTCTTAACTGATTCAATGAAAGCCACGGCTTCATTTTCAGTTGTAATTCTGGTAATCCGACAAATAAAAGCAGATTTTTTTTCAATTAATGTGGCTGAACCAGATTCTTTGATGGTTAAATAATTTTTTGACATTATTATGATTCCTTTGCGTATTTAAATTTGTGAAGGGATTGAAGCGCATGTTAATGGCAGATTTTTATGGTCGCCTAGTCACCAATTCGGAAATTGACGATGACAGCAATTTAGAAGGAATAACAGCATATCCAGGCATTTTCACTGAGAATAACCAAATAATTTGTCAAAGATGCCACTCAAAACTGAATTTGGTGACAGATCGATTACAAGGTGATCAGTATTATTGTCCCTATTGTCTGATATTAGGTCGTATCTCAACGGCAACGACACTTTATACTATACCTGAACCTAACTTGTTTTCAACTCATAAGAAACGACCCTTGACGTGGAAAGGGCAATTAACGGCTAGCCAAGAAATTTGTGCTAACGAAGTGAAACAAGTTTTTGAAAACCCAGGGGCACGACATTTACTATGGGCAGTGACGGGTGCTGGTAAAACGGAAATGTTGTTTCCGGGTATCGAGGCTGCGTTAATGAATAATAAGCGTGTTTGTCTGGCATCACCACGTGTTGACGTGTGTATTGAGCTATTCCCGCGCTTACAAGCTGCATTTAAAGATATTGCTATTTGTTTATTACACGGGAAATCAACGGAGCCTTACCATTATACGCAGCTTGTCATTTGTACAACACACCAATTATTACGATTCCATAAGGCGTTTGATGTCATGATAGTTGATGAAGTAGATGCGTTTCCTTATGCACAAAATGACTTATTATTACGGGCAACGAAACAAGCCACTAAACTAAAAGGCGCAAGTTTATTTTTAACCGCAACGCCCAGTGAGTCACTCTTGAAAGAAGTTCGGTTAAAACAATTAACCGTGAGTTATTTACCCATGCGATTCCATGGGCACTTATTACCTGAAATTAAAATAAAGTTTGAAAAATCATGGAAAAAGCAACTTAAAAAGGGGCGTTTGCCAAGAAAACTGACAGTTAAAATGACGCAATGGATGCAGCGAGATGATCCGTTTCTCATTTTTGTGCCAAAAATTTGGCTGTTGGAACCCGTTTTTGATGCATTTAAAAAGAAGTTTCCTAATTTAAAAGGGGCAACGGTTTATTCTGAAGATCCAGATAGACTAGAAAAAGTTAAGGCCATCAGATCAGGCGAGTTACGGTATTTAATTACAACAACAATCTTGGAGCGGGGTGTGACCTTTGCTAACTTGGATGTATTTGTGTTAGGTGCTGATGACAAAACCTTTTCAACAGCAGCGTTAGTTCAGATAGCAGGTAGGGTTGGACGCAATGGTAATCGACCGTTTGGCGATGTTATTTTTTTATGTTGCCATTACACAGTCACGATTAAGAAAGCAGTTGGACAAATAAAAACGATGAATGGGAAAGCTAGGAAATTAAATAGATGAAAAACTGTAAAATCTGTCAAAATGTGTTCAGTCAGAAATTAACGTTAGCCTTTCTTGTGTCACTGAAACCTTATGAAAAGCAATTAATTTGTAGTGAATGCCAGACACGATTACAGTTAATTGATGGCAAAACGGCTTGTAAAGGGTGTGGCCGAGAGCAAACCACATCAGAACTTTGTGTGGATTGTAAAAAATGGCAACTTATTTATCCTGGTTTGAAATTTCAAAATCAAGCTTTATATGTTTACAATGATTTCATGAAGGCATTTATGCAAAATTATAAATTTAATGGTGATTATCGTCTCAGGACTGTTTTTCAAACCGCATTGAAAAAGAAATTAGCAACCATTGATTTTGATTATCTTATTGTGATACCAGTGGATTCTGGCACATTAAATAAGCGGGGATTTAATCAGGTTTGCGGGCTGTTAGCTATTGAGCATAGTCACTTTTTGGAACGAAATGATACGGTAAAAGAAAGACAGTCACATAAAAATAGAAAGCAACGGCTTGAATTAGTACAGCCTTTTGCGCTTAGTTCAAATTGTCCAGATTTGTCAGATAAAGTTGTATTGGTAGTTGATGACATTTATACGACCGGTCGAACGTTATTTTATGCAATTGCCTTGTTGGCGCCAAATGCTAAATGCGTTAAAAGTCTGACACTTGCAAGATAGAAGGTAACGCTTTATTTAAAATTAATTATGATAAAAATATGAAAAAGCTAAATGAAAGCTGTTAACGATTACAATGGCGTATTAAGTAGATTTATTGAGGAATATTATTTGTATATTTAGTCATATTCGCTTATAATTAGATTAAGCGGTAAGGGTCATAAATTTAAGTAAAATTTTAGATCTTGCTATAGATTGAAGGGAGAGTTTATTATGTTAAAATACAATATTCGCGGTGAAAATGTTGAAGTTACAGATGTTACTAGAGATTACGTTGAAAAGAAATTATTTAAATTAGAAAAATATTTTACTGATACATCTAATTCAACGGCACATGTCAATTTAAAAGTCTATTCAGACAAATCAGCCAAAGTGGAAGTCACTGTACCAATGCCTTCTCTCGTCCTTCGAGCTGAAGAAACATCACAAGATTTATTATCAAGTGTTGATCTTGTGACTGATAAACTAGAACGTCAAATTCGTAAATATAAAACTAAAATTGATCGTCAATCAAGAGGCAAAGGGATTAAAGATATTGAAATTCGTAATGAAATTTCTGATGAAGAATCTGACTCTAATGACGACGAAGTAAGCATGTTTGATGTTGTTCGTACAAAACATGTTTCTTTGAAACCAATGAGTAGTGAAGAAGCTATTTTACAAATGGATATGTTGAGCCATAATTTCTTTATTTATGAAGATGCTGACACAGAAGGTACTAATATTGTTTACAAACGAAAAGATGGTCGCTACGGTTTAATTGAAGCGGAAGATTAAGATTTTTAAGGAAAGCCTTTTGGGTAGTTCGCCTGCTCAGGGCTTTTTTGTGATTTTTGGTTTAAAATTTGTTGATTTAGTGATATTATGAAAAATAATATTATAATTAAAAATAATTTAACAAATGTGTTCGTATAAGGGGAAAGCTAAATGGCAAATGTATTAAGACAATGGGTTGAAAGTGATACCCGCGAATTACGTAAACTGGGTAAAATAGCCGATACTATTGAAAATATGGCCGATGAAATGGCCGCATTATCTGATGATGAACTGAAAGCTAAAACACCTGCTTTTAAAGCAAGATATAAAGAAGGAGAAACACTTGATGACCTTTTGCCTGAAGCATTTGCAGTTGTACGTGAAGCTGCAAAACGTGTATTAGGCTTATATCCATTCCGTGTTCAAATGATTGGTGGAATGGTTTTAAATGATGGTAATATTGCAGAAATGAAAACTGGTGAAGGTAAAACTTTGACAGCTACTATGCCTGTGTATTTAAATGCAATTTCTGGCTTGGGCGTTCATGTTGTTACTGTTAATGAGTACTTATCAAGTCGTGATGCAACCGAGATGGGTGAATTATACTCATGGTTGGATTTAACTGTTGGGTTGAATATTAACTCAAAAACAGCTGAAGAAAAACGTGAAGCTTATGCTGCTGATATCACTTATTCAACAAATAGTGAATTAGGTTTCGATTATTTGCGTGATAACATGGTTGTTTACCGTGAAGATATGGTACAACGACCTTTGAACTACGTTATTGTCGATGAAGTTGATTCAATTTTGATTGATGAAGCTAGAACACCCTTGATTATTTCTGGTCAAGCTGAAAAAACAACGGCTATGTATGTTCGTGCCGATCGTTTTGCTAAAACATTGACTGAAGAAGAGGATTACAAAATTGATCTTGAATCAAAATCAATTTCTTTAACCGAAGAAGGTATTCGTAAAGGTGAAAAATATTTTGGTTTAGATAATTTATTTGATACAGATAACACCATTTTGACTCACCATTTGGATAATGCATTACGCGCTAACTTTGTAATGTTGCGTGATAAAGATTATGTTGTGCAAGATAATGAAGTTATGATTGTTGATCAATTTACGGGTCGTATTATGGAAGGCCGTCGTTATTCTGATGGTGTTCATCAAGCAATTGAAGCGAAAGAACATGTTGAAATTGAAGATGAAACAAAAACAATGGCTAACATTACGTATCAAAATTTCTTTAGAATGTACAAGAAATTGTCTGGTATGACAGGTACTGCTAAAACTGAAGAAGAAGAATTCCGTGAAATTTACAATATGGAAGTTGTTCAAATTCCAACGAATAAACCAATTATTCGTGATGATAAAGCAGATTTATTGTACCCATCATTGAAAAGTAAATTTAAAGCCGTTATCGCTGATATTAAGACGCGTCATGAAGCGGGACAACCAATGTTAATTGGGACGGTTGCGGTTGAAACATCAGAATTATTAGCACAGCTGTTAGATGAAGCTGAAATTCCACATGCTGTTTTAAATGCCAAAAACCATGAACGTGAAGCTGAGATTATTTTGAATGCCGGACAACGTGGGGCTGTTACAATTGCGACAAATATGGCTGGACGTGGGACTGATATTAAATTAGGACCTGGCGTTAAAGAAATTGGTGGGTTGGCTGTTATTGGGACAGAACGTCATGAATCTCGTCGTATTGATAATCAACTTCGTGGCCGTGCTGGCCGTCAAGGGGATGATGGGATGACACAATTCTATCTTTCTTTGGAAGATGATTTAATGTTACGATTTGGTTCAGAACGTATCAAGAATTTCTTGGAACGTATGAATATTACTGAAGATGATGCTGTTATCCAAAGTCGTATGATTACGAAACAAGTTGAATCTGCTCAAAAACGTGTTGAAGGTAATAACTACGATACACGTAAAAATGTTTTACAATATGATGATGTTATGCGTGAACAACGTGAGGTTATTTATAGCCAGAGACAACAAGTCATCATGGAAGAAAAAACATTGAAGCCTGTTATTATGCCTATGATTCAACGAACGATTAATCATATTGTTCAAATGCATACACAAGGTGACCAAGCCGAATGGAACTTACAAGCTATTATAGATTTTGCGGTATCTTCAATGGTTAATGAAGATAGTATTTCATTGGCAGATTTAGAAAGTAAGGATGCTAAAGAAATTGAAACCTACTTAGTAGGCCGTGCTGAGAAGAATTATGAGATGAAAGAAGATCAATTAGTCGATGCAGCTCAAATGCTTGAATTTGAAAAAGTCGTTGTGTTACGTGTCGTTGATGATAAATGGACAGCTCATATTGATGCAATGGATCAACTTCGCCAGTCAATTGGACTACGTGGTTACGGACAATTGAACCCACTAGTTGAATACCAATCAGATGGTTTCAGAATGTTTGAAGAAGTCGTTGGTACAATTGAATTTGAAGTGACGCGTTTATTCATGAAAGCTGAAATCAGACAAAATATTAAACGTTAATCAAAAGGTAACAAGAGAATGTTAATAAAGAGTCACTTCCGAATTCGATAGAGTTTGAAGGTGACTCTTTTTAGTAGATTAAGGAGAATATTAATGGAATTAAGCGATTATAGAAAACAAATTAATGATATGGATCAACAAATAACTAACTTCAGGGGGTCTCTTTGACTTAGAGACACTGAATGAACGAATTTCTGAAAATGAAGAACGAATGGCTAATCCTGATTTTTGGAATCATCAAGAAGAAGCACAAAAAATGATTGATGAAACTAATCAATTGAAAGGTAAATATGATTCGTTCCATGATTTGGAGAGTAAGGTCTCAGAATTACAAGTCATGCTTGAATTATTACAAGAAGAAAATGATGAAGAAATGCTTGCCGAATTTAATGAGTTATTTAGCGCAACGCAAAAGGCACTTGATAAATATCAGTTACGTTTATTATTGAATGAGCCATACGATAGCCGTAATGCTATTTTAGAAATCCATCCAGGTGCTGGTGGGACAGAATCTCAAGACTGGGGATTGATGTTACTCAGAATGTATACGAGATGGGCTGAAAAAATTGGTCTAACCGTTGAAACGGTCGATTATCAATCTGGGGATGAGGCTGGCTTGAAGAGTGTGACACTCCTTATTAAAGGGGTAAATGCATATGGTTATCTTAAAAGTGAAAAAGGGGTCCATCGATTAGTGCGTATTTCACCATTTGATGCTGCTGGACGCCGTCATACGTCATTTGCATCTGTTGATGTGATGCCAGAATTGGACGATTCTGTTGAAATCGAATTGAATCAAGATGATATTCGTATGGAAGTTTTCAGATCATCCGGTGCTGGTGGACAACATATTAATAAAACGTCTTCAGCCGTGAGATTGATTCATATTCCAACGGGGATTGTAACATCGAGTCAAGCACAACGGTCACAATTTCAAAATAGGGCTACAGCTGAAAGTATGATGAAATCTAAGTTGTATCAACTTGAAATGGAAGAAAAAGAAAAAGAACGTGCGGCAATTCAGGGTGAACAGATGGATATCGGATGGGGCTCACAAATTCGATCATACGTGTTCCATCCTTATTCTATGGTTAAAGATCACCGTTCAGAGTTTGAAACTGGAAATGTTCAAGCAGTTATGGATGGCGATTTAGATGGGTTTATTAACGCTTATTTACAATGGAAACTAAAAAATGAAAATCCAAGTTAATAAATGAAATTTAATTGTAAGACTATTGCAATGTATGAAAAGATAATCATGTTATAATGAAAGCATTCTGAAAAGAAACATAGGAGGATTCACCGATTGATAGAATTTAAAAATGTATTTAAACAATATTCCGATGATATTATCGCAAGCAATGATATCAATATTCGAATTGACCAAGGCGAATTTGTCTATGTCGTTGGCCCTAGTGGGGCTGGTAAGTCGACATTTATCAAAATGATGTATCATGAAGAAAAAGCAACGTCTGGTGAAATTACAGTAAATGAATTCCATTTAGAAACAATGAAACCAAAAGAAGTGCCATTTTTACGGAGAGATTTAGGAATTGTTTTCCAAGATTTCAAGTTATTACCTCGATTAACCATTTTTGAGAACATTGCCTATGCTTTAGAAGTGATTGAAAAAGAACCAACAGAAATTAAAGAACGTGTTGATTATGTATTGGAACTTGTTGACTTATCTGACAAAGCAGATAAATTTCCCGAAGAATTGTCTGGTGGGGAACAACAAAGAATTGCGATTGCACGTGCAGTTGCAAATAAGCCGGAAGTTTTAATCGCTGATGAACCAACGGGGAATTTAGATCCTGAAACGTCAGATGATATTATGGCAATTTTAGAAAAAGTTAACGCACAAGGAACAACTGTTATCATGGCAACTCATAATAGTATTATTGTGAACAAATATCCACATCGTTTGTTGGCTATCGAAGATGGCCGTATTGCCCGAGATGAAGAAGGAGGAAAATACGGTTATGAAAATGAGAACAATTAAGCGTCATTTAAGTGAAAGTGTGAAGAGTTTACGTCGTAACGGATGGATGTCTGTTGCTGCTATTAGTGCGGTTACCGTGACATTGATTTTGGTTGGTGTGTTACTTTCAATTTTAATGAACGTGAACAAATTAGCATCTGATGTTGAAAATGATGTTCAGGTCCGCGTGTTCGTTGAACGTAAAACAACGAAAAATGAACAGGCTGCATTGAAAAAGAAACTTGAAAGCTATTCTGAAGTCAAAAAAGTGACGTTCTCAAGTAAAAAAGAACAATTGAAACAGGTAGTCGGTAGTTATGGTAGTGAATTTAAATTATTTGGTGGGGATGACAATCCTCTGTATGATACATTTGATGTTCAAACAAGTCAGCCAAAGCAAACTGAAACGATTGCAAAACGTGCTAAAACTTTAGATTACGTTAATGATGCTAGTTTTGGTGGAACATCTGCTAAAAAACTATTTAAAGTAGTTGGTAGTATTCAAAAATGGGGTATGATTATTAGTGCATTACTTCTTTTCGTTGCGGTATTCTTGATTTCTAATACAATCAGAATCACAATTTTATCTCGTAGAAATGAAATTGGAATTATGCGATTAGTTGGTGCAACGAATGGATTTATTAGATGGCCATTCTTACTTGAAGGTGCATGGACTGGTCTTTTAGGAGCAATTATGCCAATTATCTTAGTTGATTTTGGGTACATTTGGATTTACAACGGATTACAAGCTTCGTTGGCATCAACCAGTTATCGATTATTAACGCCGGGAACTTTCTTGGCAGAAATTGATATTTTATTAGTGTCAATTGGTATTATTATTGGTGCATTAGGATCATTTGTTTCAATGCGTCGATTCTTGAAAATTTAATTAAAATTTTGAAGGACTGAGATCTGCTGAAAGCAGAAAGCAGTCCTTTTTTGCTATTTTGATTATCTTTTTGAATCGTAATAAAGCATGATATACTATAATTACTATATCTTAAAGAAAATGGGTGGATTCATGGCAGCACTTAAAATAGTAGGGGCCTTTTTCATGCAACCAACGGCCTGGTTAACAATTGTATTAATCTACATTGTTTACATACAAAGAATAAAAAAAGAGAGACAGACATTTAGAACAGCGGTTGATAGCGATTTTTATGAGGGACGTCATGCCATCAAAGTAGGACTGCTTTTTGGAGTAGTAGGCTCAATAATACTATTTGGCTTAGGCGTCATGGTACCCATTAATTGGGTAATTATCTATGCCATTCTAATGGTTTTTGGACTTTTATGGTATCCGCTAGTTGATACTATTTTCCCACTATTTCTAATATCTGGACTAATATACAGTGCCACTAAACTGCAACCGATTGATTTCATAATAGTTGGGCGTGAGAAATTTCGGCCAGAGTTTTTAACGGGAATCCTTATGTTGGGCACGCTAATGTCGTTTATTACTGGAGCTGCGCTTTATTTATTCAGAAATAGACAATTGTCGCCCAATACGCAAGTTGGGAAACGAGGTCGAAATATATCGTCGTTTAAAATGAAAGAGTTGTATCTTGTACCACTTGTTGTTTTGATACCGGGGAACCAATTCCATAGTGCTCTTTCTTGGTGGCCTATAATCCATATCGCAGGTACGGATTATGGTGTGATGATATTGCCATTAATTATTGGATTATCGTTGCAAGTGTATAAAGAATTGCCAAAAATAGCCCTTAATTTGATAAAAAAGCAATACTTATATTTATCACTTTTGGGCGTTTGTTTAACGATAGTATCGGTATTTTCACCAATTATTGGGGAAATCGGGTTAATCGTTTTATTGATTACATATCTTGTTAGTCGCTACATGGTTAAACGTCATGATAATCAACAAGAAAAATGGTTTGTGGAATCTGGTGAGGGTATTTTAATTGTAGGAGTGCGACCTAATACCCCAGCAGCTAAAATGGATGTTGACGTGGGCGATGTCGTCATTCAATGTAATGGGATTGATGTTAAAACTGAAGACGATTTGTATAATGCCTTAGAAAGTAGTCCAACATATTGTCGATTAAAAATTAAAACGTTTAGTGGGGATACAAAAATAACAGAGAGTGCTATTTTTTCAGATTCACCATATGAAATAGGGTTGGTCTTAATTAAATAATGCTAAGCGGGGGAAATAAATAATGAAAAAGATTTTAGTTGTGGATGATGAACCAGCAATTGTTACATTGTTAACGTACAATTTAGAAAATGTAAATTATGAAGTCCAAGTGGCGACAGATGGGCCAAGTGCGTTTAAAAAGGCAACAGAACGAAATTTTGATTTTATTATTTTGGATTTAATGTTACCAGGTTACGATGGTATTGAGGTGACTAAAAAGTTAAGACAAGAAAAAGTAAAGACACCAATAATTATTCTGACGGCTAAAGATGATGAATTGAATAAAATCATTGGTTTAGAAATTGGTGCAGATGATTATATGACCAAACCGTTCAGTCCAAGAGAGGTAGTGGCAAGAATTAAAGCTATTTTGAGACGTACCGAACAAGAATCATCAGGAAGTGAACAGGATGTTAATGAAATTAAAGAATTTAAAGATTTCAAAGTTGATTTATCTAATTATTCAGTTTACAAAAATGATGAAAAAGTAGCATTGACGCCAAAAGAATTTGAACTTTTGGTGTATTTTGTTAAACGAACAGGACGTGTCTTGAGTCGTGAAAAATTATTAAGTGGTGTCTGGGGATATGATTATGAAGGACAAACGAGGATGATTGATATGCATGTCAGTCATTTGCGTGAAAAATTGGAAGTGGATGCAAAAAAACCAGCATATTTAAAAACGGTTCGCGGATTTGGATATAAATTTGAGGGAAACAAATGAATCGAAAAATGAAAAGTATAATGGCAATCTTAATAGTAGTGATGAATGCAATATTTGGTATGACACTACTATGGTGTACAACGGGGCACTTTTTCAATAAAACAGGGGTCAGCGGGGTAGTTGTCTTGAGCCTTGTTGAGATGTTCATAGCTTATAAAATAGTATCAAAATTAAAAGCTGAATCAAGATTAATGGCTAGTAGACTAGATAGTTTAGTAAATCAAGGAACCTCTTTTCACGTATTATTGGATTCAGATAGTCCGAATTTTGAACTATCAAAAGCGGTTAATCGCGTTGAAAGTTATCAAAAGGAAAGAAATGTCCGTTACCAAATTCAAAATAAAAATTATTTGCATTTAATTGAACATTTAACAGTTGGAATTATGCAAATTGATCATAAGAGACAAGTTTTAATGGCAAACAAGACAATGGATACCTTTTTGGGACATCATGTTCGTGATCAGCGACATTCATATATTGATGATATTAAAACATATCAATTAAGTCGATTAGTTGAAAAGACAATCAAATCGAGGGAAAAACAACGGGGCGAAATCGAGATTGAAAATACCAATAGGGTAGTAGATGTTACAGTTGTATACGTTGAAAATGAAAATTTAGAATTTCAAGTGATTGTTATTTTGTATGATATAACAGAGTTGAAGCAGCTTGAAAGAATGCAAAACGAGTTTGTTGGTAATGTTAGTCATGAATTAAAAACACCAGTTACTGCAATAAAAGGTTTCACGGAAACGCTGTTAGCAGGACCTGTGGATCCTGAAACAGCTAATAAATTTTTGACTATTATTTATGATGAAAGTGAAAAGTTAGAAGCGTTGATTCAAGAAATATTGAAATTGGCAAAAGGCAAAAAAAAGGAAGAAGCTATTTCATCTTTCGATTTAGGAGCCGTAATAGATCATGAGTTAGAGTTATTGAGTAACAAAATTAAAAATAAAAATTTAACAGTAGAGAAAAAGATGGAGAAAGATCTTTTTATTGAGTTTGATAAAAGTAAAATAGTAACTATTATAGAAAACTTGTTACAAAATGCTGTTAAATATAATTTAGATAAAGGTTTTGTAGTAATTCAAGCAGGTATAAGAGAGTCAAAAATTTTTATTTCAGTGTCAGATACAGGTATTGGTATTTCAAATGAAGATAAAAAGAGAATATTTGAACGTTTCTACAGGGTTGACCCATCTAGAAATAAACAAATAGAGGGTAATGGTCTTGGCCTTGCTATTGTGCAGGAATTGGTGACATCGATTGGTGGCAAAATTAATGTTGAGGATGTAAAAGGTGGCGGGACTCAAATTACTGTTTATTTGTAAATTTAAAGGATATTTAAAAATAAGCTTGACCAGGAAAAAGAAAGCTGATATATTAAATAAGTGCTGTTAAGGCGACAATGAATATTATAAATAAAGTATTGACATGAGATATACCAGATGGTATATTAATAAAGCTGATTGATACGGCGAGACAAAATGAATATTTATTCAAAATAAATCTTGACAAATCATGACGTGGTTGATATGATGTAAAAGTTGTCAAAAGCAACCAAGTAGATCTTTGAAAACTGAACAAATTTTCGACAAATCAAATGTGTAGGGTCTCTTAACTAAGAGTTAAGAGCAAACATTTGCGAAGTCAATTCGCTAGTTTTAAAAAGCAACAAAACAATA
>NZ_JBSOLI010000028.1:0-58857 GCF_054941065.1 Dellaglioa sp. BT-FLS60 | reverse complement strand
AGGGAACCTCTTTCTTTTGGGCTGGCTGGCCATTAAAGGAAACGAAGTTCCCTTTTTTGTATTATTATATAAAAAAATTGCCGCCAGTGATAGATTTTCTATCACCAACAACAAATATTGTAGAGCCACAATTTGTTAGTCTCTCTTTTTTTGTATTTAGGGGTTGTATTAAATTCGTGTACTATGTATAATAGTACACTATGTATAATAGTACACATGATAGAGGTGAGATAAATGCAAATTAATAAAACAAGTAGTAAACCATTTTATGAACAATTAATATCAGGTATTAAAGAAGATATATTCAAAGGTATTTTACAAACCGATGATAAATTACCATCAGTCCGAGAAATGGCCAAAATCCATGAGATGAATCCAAACACAGTCAGTAAAGCGTATAAAGTTCTTGAATCGCAGGATGTGATTGTTACGGTTAAGGGTCGTGGTACGTATGTCAAAGCTAATAATGAGGATAATCGTGATGAACGACAAATTCAAAAAATTCGTGATGGATTATTAGATGCGATTAAAGAAGTGACCTATCTCGGCGTACAGGAAGCTGAGATTCAAAGTTGGATTACAGCATATTTTAAAAAGGAGGACTAAGCTATGGGATTTGAAATTAAAAATTTATCAGAAAAAATTGGTGACAAAGAAATATTGAAGAACATTAATATTAGCCTAGTTCCTGGAGAAATAGTGGGTCTCATTGGACGTAATGGGGTTGGTAAAACAACTTTATTCCGATCAATCTCTGGCCAATATACACCAGATAAAGGCGATATTTTAATAGATGATCAATGGGTTAAAGAAGATTTAGCATTGAAAGAAAAACTCTTTTATTTGGACACACAGAATAACTTTTTTGATGGCTATACAATAGATAAGATTGCGGCATTCTACGAATTAGCTTATCAGACATTTAATCGTCAAAAATATGATACTTGGGTCGCAGAATATGAGTTACCTAGACAAACGAAATATCGTCAATTTTCTAAAGGGATGCAAGGGTTATTTAATATTATTTTAGCTTTTTCAACAGGTGCCCCTTATGTTATTTTAGATGAACCTTTAGATGGCTTAGATGTGATTGTGCGTAAGCAAGTTTTCCAGATTATTATCGATGCTGTCGCTGAAGATCAACGTAGCGTGCTGATTTCTTCACATAATCTAGAAGAGTTGGATCGCCTTATTGATCGCGCAATTGTGTTAAAAGGAACTCATATTGTCAGCGACTATCGTTTAGAAGATACACGTTCTGAGGCACGTAAAGTGCAATTAGTTTTTAAATCAATAGAAATTCCAGCATTTATAAAAGAAAATAGTCGCGCAATTAGTATTCAAGGACGGGTTGTCACGGTTTTATTTGAACATTATTCAGATGACCTTGAAGCTCAAATTAAAGCTGAAAAGCCAGCCTTATTCGAAGAATTACCTTTAACTTTAGAAGATTTATTCCGAGCAAGTCTGTCGGCTAAAGAAAATGCTGAAGGTGAAAAATAATGACAGCAAATAAAAGATTGAATCAAATTGTTTGGCAGAGGTATAAATGGTTTGTGGCATTGATTGTGCTGTTAATTGTTGGTTTTTCGCTGTTCAGTACGGTTAGTTCTATTAATGCCGTAAAAGAAGCAGAAAAAACGACAACCTATCAACATTTTGTTTCAGACGCTAAATCGTATGCGAAAGAAAATAAAGTGAAACCTGACTTGAGTCAAGCAGAATATAGAGACTATCAAAAGGGATTGGGATATAATGATTCATTCACCCTTGCAGCAGGCAATGGTACGTTTACCGTCTTTATTTTTTTGGTAGTGGGCGTAGGACTGTTTACAAGTTTATATGATTTACAGACAAAATTTAATGAATTTATTTTTTCGAGTGGTTTTTCAAGACAACGTTATTTTTTGAAAAAAATGGGGTTACTGTTAGGAGTAACATTTGTTTCTTTACTTATTAGCATGTTAGCGGATGTTTTAATAGCTAAGATGCTAATCTCAAGTCATTTCTTTTACATCTCAAGTTTGTTTATTGCATGGGATATAATAGTTGATCTGGTAATCATTCTTGCTGTTTATGCGGTTGGAACGATTGTGGGTGTTTTAGTGAATGGAGTTCTAGCTGCAGTATTAACAGCACTTGGGTTCCTTGGAACTTGTGTTTTATTTACGAATAACTTTTTAAGGAATGGACCAGAAAATTTTCTTGATTACTCAGCAGCATCAAGTGCAAGTCACAGATTTTTAAATGTGCAACTCCCCTTGGTTATCCTTGTTATTTCAGCTGGGTTAATGATGTGGGCAGCCGCTTATTTCTTTGAAAAACTATCATTAGAGCAAGAGGGCCCTTACTTGCAGTTTAATTATCTGAAAAAACCATTACTTATTTTTGTAACTATCTATATTGGGTTGATTTATGGGGCACAAGGTCGTGGCTATGAAACAATGGGTGAGATGATAAGAACGGGTTTAATTAGTGGTGTTATAACGTTGATTATTGGTTATCTTGTCATTTATCGTCCTCAAAACATCTGGCAAAACGTCCGAACTATTTTTTCAAAGCGTCGCTAGTATAATCACTATAAAAAGCTGAGAGGTAGATATTATGACAGTAAATAAAAGGCTAAATAAGCTCATTTGGCGAAGATATACGGCTTTTATCGCATTAATCATAGGAGCAGTTATTGGAATGGCCTTGGCAACGACAAGCAGCACAATAGATATGAAAAGAAGCAATGAAAGAGATTCGACTTATCAAACATTTGTAGCAGAGACAAAAGCAGATGCAAAAGAAGAACATGAACCAGTGGGCTCATTAGATCAAGCAGCATATCAAAAATATCAACAGGAAATGGGTGCAACCTACGAAGAAATAGATTTTAATAGCAATTCATTTATGTTATTTTGTGGGCTTGGTCTGGTAGTCTTGGGTCTTTTTACTAATTTATATGATTTAAAAACAAATTATAATGAATTTCTATTTTCAAGCCCATTTTCCAGAAGAGGTATTTTTTGGCGAAAGGTGGGTCTCATCTTTGGAACGGCGTTTCTATCAATTGTCGTTTGTTCAATCATTAATATTGTGGCAATAAAAGTTGCGATACCTAGTGAATACATGAAAGTATCGCAAATGCGTATGTTGATATTAATGCTTCAATCGTTGGCGCCATTAATGGCGTTATATGGTGTGGGCTTAGTTATAGGTATTTTAGTACGTCCGGAGTTGTTGGCTATATTAACAACTTTTGGATTTCTTGGTTCAACTGTTCTGATTGAACAATCAATTTATAATCCGACCACGTCTGCCTGGAATGAGGCCGGGATCTATCTCATTTTAGGGGTAATGACTTGGCTCATTGCGGCCTATTATTTTAACAAATTATCCTTAGAACACAATAATCCGTACCTGCAATTTGATTATTTAAAGATACCTGCGCTGATTGTAACTACAGGTTATGTTGCTTTTGTGATTGGTTTTTCACTTTTTTCAGAAACAAATGATTTGAAGACTATTATCTGGGGCACAATCATTTCTGGCATCATAGCATTTATCACTGCGTATATCGTTATTTTCCGTCCACAAAGTGTGGAACAAAAATTACAACGAATTTTTTCAAAAAATAAAGCCTAATGATTAAATAAGATCCTATTCAAAACGAATAGGGTCTTATTTTGACCTTACAAACTTGTTAGTATGTATGACAAGAGAGTTATGCTAAACTACCATTTATAGAAATAAAAGAACAACTATTGGGAGGGATTCAACTTGAAAGAAATGTTAACGATAAATAATTTGACTAAAAATTTTGGCAAAAAGACAGTCCTTAAAGGAATTGATTTTAAAATTTCAGAAGGTGAGATAGTTGGACTTGTTGGTGCTAACGGTGCTGGTAAGACAACAATTATGAAATCAATTCTTGGTTTGGTTAGTTACCAAACAGGAGAAATTACAATTGATGGTAAAATCGTATCAACGACAAGCCACCAAGCGCTAGAAGAGGTCGGGGCTTTAATTGAGTATCCTGGCATTTATCCATTTTTAAGTGGCTATGACCATTTGAAATTATTCTCTGAGAAGAATACAAAAGAAGAATTAGATGAAATTGTTGCCGATTTGCATATGACCTCGTATATCAATCGTAAAGCAAAATCATATTCATTAGGGATGAAACAAAAATTAGGGATTGCGTTGGCCATATTAAACAGACCAAGATTAATTATTTTGGACGAACCAATGAATGGCCTTGATCCTCAAGCAACACGAGATGTGCGTGAACTCGTCTTGAAATTATCAAAACGTGGGACATCATTCCTAATCTCAAGCCATATTCTAGGTGAATTAGAAAAAATTGTTGACCATTTTATCATTTTAAATAAAGGTAAAATTATTCAAGTGATGTCTGCTGAGGAATTGAATGAAGGGCATAATCATTACGTTTTGTTAACAACAACAGAAAATGAAAAGGCTAAAGAAATTCTCAAAGCTGCCAACTATGAATTACAAGTTGATCGGTCAGTCAAGATTAAAATGAATGACGAGGATAACTTAGCCGCTATTATCCAAGTTCTTTACGATAATAAAATACAAATTAATGATGTGAGACATCAAGAAAATGATATGGAAGAATCGTTACTCAATTTATTAGATCAAAAAGATGGAGGTAAAGCCTAATGGTAACCTTGGTTAAACAAGAACTATTCAAGTTATTAAAAAAGAGATCAACACCAATTATTTCAGCTTTACTTGTTATTTTTATTTTTGGATTAGCAATTGTCACAAAAATGAATCCAACCATTTTTGATGCTAAAGGTCTTTTCGTGCAAGGCTTCGGGGCAATATTCTTACTTTTCCTTATTATGATTGCAACTGCTAGTACAGTTGTTGCTATGGAGTCACAATTTGGGACGATTAAAGATTTGCTCTATCGGAAATACTCACGAGGGGCTGTTTTAGCAAGTAAATGGCTAACTGTTTTTCTCTATTCAATTTATCTTAATGTGTTGCTTTTTGTTGCTGCAATTGTGGCAAAATTACTATTTCTACCTAACTTTTCATTATCATCAAAAGTGGGAGATCAAACGGCTGTCCATGCTTTAATGACATTACTGACAGGTAATTTTGTTAACTTATGGCTCATTATCAGTTTAGTGTTATTGTTGGCTAGTGCCTTTAATAGTTCTGGCGCATCAATTGCTGCTGGGGTTGGTTTTTACTTTTTAACATCGATTGTTTCAAGCATCCAAGTGCTAGCAATTGCCAAGTGGGATTGGATGAAGTGGAACCCCATTAACATGATGAATTTAAGCAATCAATTATCACTTGGAAAAGCATATGAAGCATTGACGAAGTTATCAACTGAGCAATTAATTTGGGGTAACTTAGGCTATGCGGTCATATTCTTATTCTTAGGCTACCTAGTTTTCAAACGTAAAAATGTCTAAATAAGAGCAACGTCAAATGATAAATTTGATGTTGCTTTTTTATTTAACAAACAAATGCAACCGCTTTACTTAAACAAAACGTGGACCTACAATAAGGTTATTATTAATGATTAAGGAGATAATTATGGGATCAAGAATGATGCACTATGCGATAGCTAATCATATTTCTAATCAAACTAATCTTGGACTTGATTTTTTGATTGGGAGTATTGCGCCAGATGTCAATAAAAATTCAAAAACACCCAAAGAATTAACGCATTTTATGAAAATAAGAGCAGACGGCGAACATGATATGTTCCCTGATATTTTTTTGAGTGAATATGGTAAGGAATTGAGTCCTTTTAAACTTGGCTACTACTTACACTTAATCTCTGATGAGATATGGCTAAAAACGATTTACAAAAGGGTTATTCTTGAAAATAAAGCAGATACTAAAGATCAAGCGCTAAAGAAATTTTATTTAGATTTTCATTTTTTTAATCGTAAACTGATCGAAAAATATCAGCTGAAACCTATTGGTAATGTCCCATCAATTGTGACAGGAGTCACTGAAATAGTAGATGCTGATATACCAGAAATCATTAATGATTTAAATTCAGATTTTTTAGACAAATCACAAATCACAACATCTCAGTTAATTTCAAAGAAAGCGATAGATGATTATATAGAAACATGTACAGACCAATTTATGGCATTTTTGACAGAAAATGGGCTTGATTAGGCTAAAAATCTAATAGTTATCCATGGTATAAATTAATGTAAGGGCTATCAGTGATAAATTATGGTTATATCTGTTGGAAATGGGTGTCGCCTGAAATTAAGTTGTTAACAACCTTTTTGGAAATAATGTCATAAATTGTGAGTACTCCCCCTTTTATTGATACGATTTATTTCTATTAACGTGATATTATAGATAAATAAACTTACGGACAATGGGGAGAACGGTATGAAAATTAATAACAAGATAAAATTAGCGGTAGTATCTATGGGTTTGTTGTTTTTAGTTAATATTTCAAGTGTTAGTGCTTCAGATTATAATAATGCGCTTGAGGATGCCCCTCGATCGATCCTAATGACTGGGTTATTCCAAACGGGTACGGGGGCTGGTGTTACAACAAGTAGTGGGATGGTTGGATTGGACGCTAAGAATGCAGTATCTAGTAATCCGTCAAAATCATTGGTTAAGATTACGGATGATAAAAACCAAAAAGCAGCAGTTTGGTCATCAGACACTAATTCATTTGATATTAATACGGATGATAAAGCTTCTATGTGGATCTATTTTGGCAGTAATACTGCTGGTGCTGGTGATGGAATGGCCCTTGTTTTACAAAATGATTCAAAAGGGAATGCTGCCATTTCATCTATTGCTGGTGAAACATTAGGTGTTTGGGGGGATGATGCTGGTGCTAAATCAGCAGGAGATGTCGCTAAATCAGCGATTCAAAATAGTTGGGCTCTGGAATTTGATACGCATACGAATAATGGTGGAAATTCGACTAATGGGTTTGATTTTGGGTTAGCGGATAGTAACCACCTTGCTAGTGGCTATCCAGCAGAGGCTGACACTTATGTCCTTAGAGGGACAGGGGCAACGGCATATTATAGTCAAAATCATTTAGGTAGTATTAAGTACAACAGTTATTTATCAAATGCTAAATGGCACCATGTCACAATTAATTACAAATCAATTGATGCGAAAAATGGGTCAATGACATATACGATTGATGATAAAGCCCCAGTTTCAGAGATAAAACCATTGAATCCTACTACAGATTTAAGTCAACCCGGACAAACAGCAACAGTTTCAATTGATAAATCAAAATTTAAGTCAACAAATGGTAAAATTCGTTGGGGCTTTACAGGTTCTACTGGGTATAATTACGAAAATAACTTAGTAATGTTTGAACAAGTACCTGGTCTTGTAAATGCGACAGCTGTACAAACTATTACAGATGTAACTCAAAATAATAAGGATCTCCCTGCTGATGGAACAGGGATAGTTTATAGTGGTGACGAGCTAAAATTTACAACTAAAGTAACTTATTTAGATGGAAAACAAGATTGGAAGCGGCCCGCTGCTTATTTAAAATATCCTGCTGATAATATTAAATGGACAGAAACTATCTTGAATGACGATAAGCCCAATATTTTAGGAGAGGGTAAAAGTCCTGATAGTAGTACTTCATTTGGTACTGATTTTTCTAAAAACAATCCAAATGGGAAACTAGCATATGTTGGAACTGTCGGACCTGTGACCGAAGATACACCACAAACTAGTCCAGCAGGACAGATAATCGGAAGTAACGCAATGATTGATTCAAATGCGGTTAGTTATACGATTGAAGCCGCACCTAAAATGACGTTATCAATCGATGATCTTAAAGATATCGATGTTGATTATGGTAAGGATGCAACAATCACAGGAACTGTCAAATCTAGTTTGGGCGGCGATATTGCTAAAGGTGCTAAAGCTAGTGTCACGATTAGTGGCGATAAGACACCCATTGAAGGCGATGTCGCAACAGATGGGACATTTAGTGTAACGGTACCAAAGGCTAAATTAACAACATCTGGTGAAAAGACATATACAGTTCAAGCAACAGATGTAGATGGCAATACAACAGATAAAACGGATAAAGATGATACTAAAAAAATTAATATCCACCCAGTTTTAACTTTGAACGATAACAAGGGAACAGTTATTGCACCTTATACATTTACGTTCCAAGTTGTCGATAATAGTGCAACTATTACGACGTACTACAAAGAGGGTAAAGATGGAACGCCTGTTCAACTAGAAAAATACGATAATAGTAAACCAGGTTCTACAGATGATCATACAGTTGCGTTGGATGAGTCTAAACTTGCAGTTGGTAGTCATGTATTAACCGTTTATTCTGTTGATTCTGCTGGTGCTACTTCCAATGATCAAACAATAACAGTTGTTATCGGATCGTTGAGTGTGTCATCTGATGATACGATTACTTTTAAGAATAAAATTCCTGCTCAAACAAGTGTTTTAGATCGTACAGCAGACTATACGCTCAATTTAGAAACGTCAGCAGCAAAAAATTGGACGTTATCTGCGACGGCAGGACCTTTAACGGCACAGAGTGATAACAGTACTTTAAAAGACTCAACTATTGGATTCCGTGATTCTGATAAAGGAGAGCTAACACCACTGAATGCGACAAGTACAACAATTGATAGTGGTGTTGGACAAATAGAGACAATTGCAAAAACATGGTCAAAAGATTCAGGTATTCTATTGAATGTGGCACCAAGTGAAATTCATGCAGATGAAGTTTATACTTCTAAAATTGAATGGACGTTAACAGACGCTTCAGCAAGTTAATTAAGTGATCATACGAAAAAGCACACTACTTTAATTAGTTTAAAGTAGTGTGCTTTTTCAATTCTATTTATGAAATCCATGAGCTAATAGCTGACCAGATAGCGCTGAAGAATGAGACGATAGCGTCCCAAATTTTTTGTAAGAAGTTACGATTTCCAGAAGTATTTAATTTGCTGAAAATATTTTTAGCGCCATCTTGGATATTTGTTGCGACTTTGCTTGCTTGTGATTTAAAATCTGATGAATCTAAAGCACCTGAATCTCGAATCTTAATTAAGGTAGCGACAATTTGTTGTTTTTGGCTATCAGTGATGACATTTGTTAAGTTATTATTTGTAATTTGATTGTTCACAATCACTGTAATTTGGTTATTTGTAATTGAACTCCCTTTTTTAGCCATGTCTTGTTTAGCACCGGCTACGGCATTGTTCAATTGTGAATCAGTATAGCCATCTTTATTCTTGTTGGCTTGTGTAATATCACTTAAAGTCGACATTTCATCTTGCGCAGCAGTCACTTGCTTGGTGTTCAAAGTATCACCGTTTTGAGCAAAGGCGGCGTACACACCAGCTAAAGCACCAGATCCATCAATGGGTGTGGCAGATGTCACGTAGATATTAGCATCCGTTACGCCAGCTGTTAGTGCGGCATTTTTATATTGATTTTCAGTAATGGTTGTAATATTGTTCGCGCCATTATAATCTAAAATTTTAACGTTAATTCCAGAACCGCTGCTGGTTTTTTGAACCATCGCAGAAGACCAAACGCCAGAATCTGTGGTGAATGTCCCACCTGAACTATTGAGATATTTAACTAAGGTTGCGCCGTTGACGGTTAAGGTCGAGTAAGAGGTATTACCGTCTAAACTTGAGGTTAACGTTGAAAGTGTGCCTGATTTTTGTGAATCTGTTAGGCTTGATCCTAGTGTTACCACTGGATTCGACCAGTTAGTGGTTGTGCCTGTTGTTGATGACGCAGAACTTGATGAGTCATCAGTTGCAGCATGAGCAACTGAACCTAAGCTAAGGACGGCTAATGTTGTCATTGCCGCCGTGTAAATTAATTTTTTGAATGTCATGGTAGGAACCTCTCAATTGTTATTATTTTAATTTTATTATACCAATCTGGGAAGAAAAGGTTGTTAAATGGGTCTAAATAATAGAAAAAATTAAGGATTGTTAAAATGGAGAAGTTTTTAATTAAGTGAGACAATGCGCCTAACGATAAGTTACAATATTAAATTAATAACTAAATAGGAGAGTAACCATGACAAAAAATATGACAGATACATTTAAATTTGGTAGGGGTTTAGAATTGAAAAATCGAATTTTAATGGCACCAATGACTGTAAAAATGAGTTATTATGATGAAGTTGTCACACATGACGAATCGGATTATTATGCGCTGCATTCAGGTGAAGTTGGTGCCGTTATTACTGCCGCTACCAGTGTACAAGCGAATGGAAAAGGTTGGGAAGGCTCACTTGCTGTATATGATGATAAGTTCATTCCTGGATTAACAAGATTAGCGTCTGCTATCAAAAAAGAGGGAAGTAAAGCTATTTTACAAATTTTCCATGCAGGACGAATGACGAATTCAAGTATTCTTAGAGGGAAATCAACAGTTTCGGCTAGTGCCATTGCAGCAGAACGTCCAAATGCGGAAACGCCTCAGGCATTATCTGAAACTGAAATTTTAGAAATTATTGAATCTTTTAAATCAGCAACAAGACGAGCAATTGCAGCTGGATTTGACGGTGTCGAATTACATGGAGCGAATACCTATCTTCTACAACAATTTTTTTCACCACATTCAAACAGACGTGATGATGCATGGGGTGGCACGCTTGATAAGCGATTTAAATTTATCGATGATGTCGTTAATGGTGTTATTGAAGTTGTTGATCAGTCGGATGTTGAAAAGTTTATTATTGGTTATCGTTTTTCACCCGAAGAATTTGAAAATCCGGGTATTAGTATGGAAGATACAATGGTTTTAATTGATAGACTTGCGGATAAAAAATTAGACTATCTACATATCTCATTGGGTAAGTATAATAGTATTTCGAGAAATAAAAGTTTCAATGAAAAAACAAGAATGGCTTATGTTCAAGAAAAAATTAATGGCCGAGTTCCTTTAATTGGTATTGGTAATGTTCGTACTGGAGAGGATGTCAACGCGGTCTTAGGAAATGCAGATTTAGTTGCGGTTGGTCGTTCTCTTTTAATTGATCCTAACTGGACGTCTAAGATGTTTGATGGAAAAGAAGATACAATCAAAAGAGTTTTGGCTAAAGGTGATCGAGAAAAATTAATGGTCAGCGATGGTGCTGTTGAATTTTTAGAAGATATGATGCCTGAAAGGTTGGTTGATTAACCGGACCATTTTGGTGTGCACGTCGTTACAGTAAAAATTAAAAAAACTTTCAACACTCTAATTTTTAGTGAGTGTTGAAAGTTTTATTTATTTTACCGGAACAACTTTGATTTCAGTTGAGTCATCATGAATCACAATGTATATTGTCTGCGTTTCTTCTTTATCGAAGAAACCGAGATTAATACAAGGTAAGCCATCAAGTTCTTCAACACCAACGAAGCGATCCGTAAATATTTGACGAACCATTTTACCCATTTCTTTATGAGCATTGGCTTTTTCGGCTGCTACTTTGAGCGTGAATCCAGAGTCCAAGTAAGATTTGATTAAGCGAATAATCGATAAGGTATGGTAAGCATATTTTCTATTTTGATTTTTATTCGTATTAATAGAAGAAATGAACCCTTTTTGTTCCCAGTATCTAATTTGGCTCTGTGTCAGGCCTGTTGTTTCAGCAATCTCACCGATTCCGATAGAGAACGTGTCATTTTTCATAATGACGGCCATTCTTTTTGCGTAATCTTGAATGTTTGCAATATCATTCATATCTGCCAAATAAATTTACCTCCTGAATAAAAATTCTAATTAATGATAACGGTTTTAACCTTGTTATATTTACTATATTGATTATATATTTTTTAAAACGTTTGTCAAGATGGTTGACATACTTTGTAAATAGTCTTATATTAGTAACCGAAGCTATTTTAGAGGAAAAGAAGGTCATATAAATGAATGGACTAGATGCAAAAGGAAAACCATATAATCGTACCATGTTAATTGCTATTTTATTAATTGGTACATTCTGTACGGTTTTGAATCAAACGATTTTAGCAACAGCTTATCCAACGTTAATGAAGAACTTTAATGTGACAACGTCAACTGTTCAATGGTTAACAACAGGATTCATGTTGGTTAATGGGATTTTAATTCCAGTTAGTGCTTGGTTAAGTAGCCGTGTTAACACAAAATGGTTATATATCGGCGCTATGGGAATATTTGAACTTGGGACAATTATGGCATACACAGCGCCTAACTTTGGCTTTTTACTTGCTGGACGTTTAGTTCAGGCTGTTGGTGTTGGGGTAACAATGCCATTGCTACAAACGATTATGTTATCAATTTTCCCACCAGAAAAACGTGGGGCTTCAATGGGACTTGCTGGGATGGTTATTGGACTAGCACCTGCTATTGGGCCAACGCTTTCAGGTTGGGTTGTTGATAATGCAACATGGCGTGATCTTTTCGGAATGATTATTCCAATTGTTGCCGTTGTTCTTGTGGCTTCTTTCTGGTTTATGAAACCAGTTATTGAAACACACAAATCAAAAATTGATATTTTATCATTAATTGTTTCAACAATTGGATTCGGTAGTTTATTATACGGATTCTCAACGGTTGGGGATAATGGCTGGGGGAGTGCTTCAGTTCTGAGTTTCTTAGCAATCGGAGTGGTCTTTATCGCACTCTTCGTATGGCGTCAATTAACAATGGAAACACCATTCTTAGAATTGCACGTATTCGCTTCTAAAGAATACACAATTGCTGCATTGTTAAGTTCAATTGTAAATATGGCTATGATCGGTGTTGAAATGATCTTGCCAATGTACTTACAAACTGTTCGTGGTGATAGTGCTTTCCAATCAGGGTTAACATTGTTAGCCGGTGCATTGATGATGGGTGTTATGAGTCCGTTCACAGGTCGTTTATTCGATTTATATGGTGCTAAGAAATTGGCTACCGGTGGTATGTTCTTACTAACGCTTGGAACAATTCCTTTTGCTTTTTTAACAAAAGACACACCAACGTTATATATTGTTGTCATGTACGCTATCCGGATGTTCGGTATTTCAATGGTGATGATGCCTACAACAACATCTGGTATGAACGCATTACCATCTAATTTGATGGGACATGGGACAGCTGTTAATAATACAGCACGTCAAATTGCCAGTTCAATCGTTACTGCTGTCATGGTTTCTGTTTTAACAAATGTGACAACAGATGCCTTACCTGGTAAATCATTACTTAAAGCAGATCCTTTGGCTTACAAGAACCAAGCGATTAATGCAACATTGAGCGGTTACAAAGCTGCCTTTTCAATCGCAATTGTCTTCTGTGTCATCGGTCTTGGTTTTGCATTCTTCTTAAAATCAAAAAAACAAGTAACAAGTAACGGAGGTACAAAATAATGATTATTATTTTATTAGTTATTGCCGTTATTTTATTCTTCCTAACATGGAACTTAATCAAAAATAACGCACTTAGTTATACATTAGGTGGTATTTTCGCACTTTGTGTGATTGTATTTGGTGGGATGATTGTTGCTAATTACAGCACACATTATGGCATGGAAAAAGTCACAACAACTAAAACTGAGAAAGTAGCATCAACATCGAAAGCTATGGATCTACTTGTGTACCAACCAATTGGTACTAATGGTGTTGAAAAAGTAGTCGTGTACAAAAATTCGGCTTCACAAAAGAAAACCAAACAGACACAAACAGATGAAACGACTAGCAAGATTGTCAAAAATGCTAAGCGTAACAAATTAGTGGTTAAAGAAACACGTTGGGTTTACAAAAATAATTTCTACAAATTATTATTCGGCGTTACTGATAACAACAAAGTTTTAATAAAGCGGACGAATACATTCTACGTTAAGAAAAACGTTGTTGTGTTAACAGCCAATCAAGCAAAAGCAATGCCTAAGATTGCTAAAGCTGAACAAGCCAAATTAACAACTAAGGCTGGTAAAGCGCAATTAGCAAAAGACGGCGCAACATTTGTTAAGACAGCTGTTACCAATGCAATGATGAAAAATGCAGCAATCTCAAAAGCGGATCAAGCTAAGATTGTGAAACAAGCAACTGCTGCTTTTGAAGCACAAACTAAAGCACAAGTAATGCAAAAAGTATTACAAGAAGTGAAACAAGTTAAGTAATTAGTGGGCATAACCTTGATAATTTTAAAATTATCAAGGTTATTTTTTTATCTAAACATGAATTTAGACGAGACAAATGGTATGATATGTTAATGTCATTAACATTATAAAGGAGTCTTTAATCATGAAAAAGAAACTTATTATTTGGATTGTCAGCATTTTGGTCGTATTTGCGGTTGCGATTACTGGAGCAAGCTTCTACCTGTATCACTATGCCATCCAAAATACAGAAAAAACATTAACTGGGACATCAAGTAGCACGTCTAAGACAACATTAGAGGCACAGAAATGGTTGAAAGGGACGAAAAAAGAAACGTGGACAGAACAATCAGCAGGTGGTCATTTGAAATTGGTCGCTGATTATGTGCCTGCTGCTACGAAATCAACTAAAACAGTTGTTGTGGCGCATGGTTACATGGGTGACAAAGAAAGTATGGCATCATACATTAAATTATTCCATGAAGCAGGTTATAACGTCTTAGCCCCTGATGACCGTGGACAAGGTAAGAGTCAGGGTGATTATATTGGCTTTGGTTGGAAAGATCGCTTAGATTATGTTAAGTGGACCAAAAAATTAATCGCTGATAAAGGGTCAAATCAAAAAATTGGGTTATTTGGTGTCAGCATGGGTGGTGCTACCGTCATGATGATGAGTGGGGAACAATTACCTTCACAAGTTAAAGCCATTGTTGAAGATTGTGGCTACACTAATGTGGAAGATTTATTAGCTTACCAATTGAAATTACAATTTAACTTACCCAAAGAACCTTTGATTACAACATCAAGCTGGGTCACACAAATGCGTGCAGGCTATTCCTTTAAAGAAGCAGATTCAGTGAAACAATTAAAGAAAAATAAATTGCCTACGTTATTTATTCATGGCGATTCCGATGGGTTTGTGCCAACGTCAATGGTTTATGACAATTATAAAGCTTCAGCTGGTAAGAAAGAATTATGGGTCGTGAAAGATGCTGACCATGCGGAAGCATTCAGTAAGAATCCAAAACGTTATGCTAAAAAAGTGGTAAACTTTATGAATGACAATTTAGATAAATAAAACGAGGACGGTTAATTTATTTTGAATAATCAAGTTATAGAGGGACAAACACTTTCATTTGATGAGGTTATTTTTGAGACAACTTACCATAACTGTACAATTGAAGCGTCAGTTGAGCCAATTAAAGTTGATTCAGTGACTTTTGACCACTGTATTTTTGAACAAACTGATTTTGTTCGCAGTGAATGGTTGGACGTTGTGATTGATCACTGTGAATTCTTGAACGCTGAATTTAATGAGAGTTATTTTTTTCGTAGTGAAATCAAAGGCTGTCGTATGATGGGGTGCGATTTCTCTAATCGGACCGTTTTTAAAGAAATGCAGTTTAAAGACTGTCAGTTAAGTTATTCAAATTTTAGTGTTGCTCATTTTCAAACTGTTGAATTTAGGCGATGTGATTTAAAGGAAGCTAGTTTTCAAGCTGTTGAGATTAAGAAGAGTCTGACATTCCCTGAGAGTAATATTGAAGGTTGTGACTTTATCGAAACGAATATGAAGACCGTCGATTTCTCACAGAGTGAATTCGAAACAGTTGTACTAGATCCAAAATTAGTACGTGGATTAACAATTAATGCGTACCAAGCGACAATTTTGGTGGCTTTATTGGGAATTAAATTAAAATAGGCCTATAATAAAACAGACCGAACCAGCGAAGCTAATATTTCGCAGGTGTCGGTCTGTTTTTGAAAGCTTATTTTTACGGCATATATTGGTAACGCTTTCTATGGAATGTCAATTTCTGTGAGTTAACGCGTAGATATTGATTTTCTTTTGAAATAAGCTATGGTATATTGTTGTTAAGCAGTTAATAAGACGAAATATATATATAATGTATCAATATATTTAAAGAGAATGTGGGGGCATTACAATGAAAAAATTAAAAGTAGGAACATTATTAATAACAACGTTAATGGCGTTAATCTTTATTGGAAAATCAGTGAGTGCTAACGGTGATTATGATAGTGCAATCAAAAAGGCACCGCATGGTATTACAATGGAGAATATCTTTACTCCAGGGACTGGGAGTGCTAGCGGCTTTACAAATAATTCAAGTGTTGTGACACTTGATGAAGCTGGTAATGTAGTGGATGCTGGGTCTGAATCAGCCGCTAAGTCAGTTGTTAAAATAACGGATGCAACAAAAAATCAGCTTGCTTCAATTTGGTCGACACCCCGTAATGAATTTAATTTGAATCAGAGTAGTACAACATCAATGTGGATGTATTTTGGTAACCAAAGTTTACCTGGTAATTCTGATCCTGGGGATGGGATGGCACTTGTCTTACAAAATGATAGAGAGCGAGATAAAGGTATTGGCGCAATTTCAGGTGGTGGAGAATCTTTAGGTGTTTGGGGAATTGATACAGGTGGTAAAGATATTCAGAATAGTGCAATAAAAAATAGTTGGGCACTTGAATTTGATACACATGCGAATAAAACAAATAGCAAAGGAAGTGGGTTTGACATTGACGGAGCATCGGGTGACCATCTGGCAAGTGGGTATCCAGCAGAGCCAGAGACATACAAATATACCCAGGGTTCTACAATATTCACTCACTATAACAAAATGATACATAATGGGGTTATTGATAAGGGATCAAATTCCTGGTTATCTAATGGTGAATGGCATCATGTAACACTCAAATACGTATCTAATTCCCCAACGGAGCCTGGTTCAATGACTTACACGATTGATGATAAAAATCCAACAACAGATGCAAAACAAACGGGTTCATCAGCAATGGTGGCTATTGATAAAACGAAATTTAATGCAGCAGATGGATTAGTACTTTGGGGCTTTACTGGTGCTACTGGTGCTAAATTCGAAACTAACTTAGCTATGTTTGAACAAGTGCCTAATTTAGTTTCAGCTAAAGCAACTCAAAAAGTTATCGATAATACTCAAAAAGAAAAAGATGTTACCAATGGTGGCTATGTTGCGGGTGGCGATGCGCTTAATTTCCAAACAACATTGGACTACAAAGGTGGATTGCAAGATTGGCATTCAATTGAAGCTGATTTGAAGGTTCCTAATGACATAAGCTTAAAGTCAGGGACAATTACGTATTATGATGCTAATGGTGATGCGACTGGGGTTGGAGAAACATTTAATCCAACAAGTAGCTTGGATGTAATTAAGAAAAAATTGAGTCACAGTTTAACTGAAAAAAGTCCTAGGGCCGTTATTTCGATGTTCGGAACGGCTAATAAAGTTGCCAAGGATACAGTTGTAACGAGTGCCGCTAGTGAGTTTAATGGAACAAATGCCATTGTGTCTTCAACAGATGCAAGTTTTACAATTGGTGCAACAACAACGTTAGCAATTAGTGGGTTGAATGAACCATCAGTTGATCAGGGAGCCGATGCCTTAGTTACAGGGACATTGACTTCTTCAAATGAAGCAACAACAAGCAATGCAGTTACATTTTATTCAACAATCAACGGTAAAGCAATTGCGAAAAATCCAACAATCACGTTGACTAGTGCTACTGGTAAATTTGAAGACAACGTGCCTGCTGCTGATTTAAAGCATGGAAACAATAAGTATACTGTTTACGCAGTTGATCAGTATGGGGATAAATCTGAGGTTGCAGAGACAACAATCAAAGTTAACTCAAAACCAGTATTTACGTTAACCGATGAAGGGCAAACAGTTGATGCACCTTATACGTTGAAATATCAAGTACAAGATGATAGTTCATCAATTAAAACGTACTATCAAGAAGGAAAGGACACACCCGTCTTGATGGATACATTTGATAATACTAAAATAAATACATTGATTTCTGGTACGTATGCTTTACCAAGTACGTTATCAGTTGGTAAACATGTGTTAAGTGTTTATGCCACTGATTCAGATGATGTACCATTAACATCTGATGTGAAAAAAATTACGGTTGTTGTTTCTGGTAAAATAGAGATAACAACAGTTGGTAATTTAGATTTTGGGCTTCAAAAAATTCCAGCACAGACAACTGTCTTGTCTCGTCCAACTGATTTCTCAGTTGATTTAGAAACATCGTTGCCTGGAACTTGGAAGTTAACAGCTTCAGCAACTGATCTTACTTCTGATAGCAATACAATTAAAGGTGCCATTGTTTATCGAGATAAATCTGGAGATACTTTGCAGACATTGGATTCAACCGGTATTGAGATAGCGTCAGGGGCATCGAGCCAAACAATGACAACAAAGTCATGGACCAAAGATGCAGGTGTTTTAATTAAGGCTGATCCAAGCCAAGTTCACAAGGATTCATATACAGCAGAAGTTAAATGGACATTAAGTCACACACCAGCTTCATAATAATCAAGGGTCAGAATAGCTTTTATTCTGATCTTTTTTTATTTTTATTTTGCAATTATAACCATCTAGGATATGATGGACTAGAAAGAAATACCGAATCTGGAGGATGACTAATGAAAATGATCGTTGAAGAATTTATGACTGCCATCGAAGAAGAAGCTTATGATAAGACTTTTTATACAGCAACACCAGCAGAAGTTCAATCTGTTGGGATACCAGCATTATTTGCAAAAAGCTATGCGGCTTTAGAAAAAAGCTTGCGTGATAAAAAGTTAGCTGAGATTCAATTAATGATTGAATACCCAGAAGGAACGGCTATTTTTACGTTGGAAACGAATATTATTAATTTACCTTTCCGTTATTACAAAAAAATGCCGGGATTCTTTAATGAGGTCTCAGATGAAGCTGACATTAATGTTTATTTAATCGTTGAATCACCTATTCTTAATGTGTCTAAGTTGAGAATTGATGAGGTGACCTCAGCTACTAGTTATTTAGAAAATCCAAGTGATTATAATGTAACAATGACAACAATGATTGCTGAAAAAGTGGCTTTCTTAGAGAATCCACCGGTCATTGAAGAAAAAGAACCTGTTGTCGTTGAAAAGAAAAAGAAGGCACCAGCTAAAAAGAAAACGGCTGCTAAGAAAAAACCAGCTGCCAAAAAGAAAGCAACAACTAAAAAAGCGACGACTGTTAAAGCCGAGAAAAAAACAGCGGCAAAGAAACCCGCTGTTAAGAAAGCAACGGCTAAGAAGACGGCTGTTAAGAAACCTGCAGCTAAGAAGAAGTCGACAACTAAACCTAAAGCAAAATAAAAACCAAGGAAAAAATCATCATGATTTTTTCCTTGGTTTTTTATTTATGTATCGAGTTAATTTTTATTTGATGAAGAAGTAGTAAATTAATAATAAAGCACCTAAAATGATACGGTACCAACCGAATGGTTTGAAATCTTTTGATTTAATGTAGCCCATCAAGAATTTGATAGCGACGATTGAAACAACGAAGGCCACCACGCAGCCGAGAACCAAGGCAAACGTCTGATCACCAGTAAAACTATGACCACTATGGAAGTATTTGAAAATTTTAAGTAAGCTGGCACCGAACATCACTGGAATTGACAAGAAGAATGAGAATTCAGCAGCGATAAAACGTGATGTTCCTAAAAGAATAGCACCTAAGATAGTTGCACCAGAACGTGATGTTCCGGGAACTAAGGCAAGGACTTGGAAGACACCAATCCATGCAGCAGTTCGATAGCTAACTTGATTAAATGTCGTAATTGATGGGGTTGTGTTAGCTTTTTTGTTTTCGATAACGATGAATAACACACCGTAGATGATTAACATTAAAGCAACAACTGGGAAATTATACAAATGCGCGGTCATCCAGTCATCAGCAACTAAGCCAATCACAGCGGCTGGTAAGACGGCAACAATGACTTTACTCCACAATGACCAAGTGTCTCGTTTCTCTAATTGAGATTTACGAGGTGAAAATGGGTTTAACTTGTGGAAATAAAGGACAACAACCGCCATGATAGCGCCAAGTTGAATCACAACAAGAAACATATCCATGAAAGCAGCGCTCTCTTTGAGTTTCAAAAATTCATCAACTAAAATCATATGCCCCGTTGAACTAATCGGTAACCATTCTGTTATCCCTTCAACGACCCCTAAAACAATAACCTTTATCATTTCAATAATATTCATAAAAACAGATTCCTTCCAAAACTTTTTTTTAACTTTTTTTAGTATAACCAATTTAATATGAAAAAACACTAAAATTAAAGAAAACCTTAGACTTTTTTAAGTTTAAGGTTTTTGTAGAAGTTAAATTTCTTTACTTAAAGCAATGATTTTATCAACGGTTTCATCTAAAAATTGAATCGTTTGGTTCAACGGTTCATCAGTTGTAATATCAACGCCAGCAACTTTGGCAGCTTCGATTGGGGCTAATTCACCACCAAGTTTTAGAAAATTGAGCCATGATTCAGTTGCGACTTCAGGATCTTTTAATAAATTCAAATGAGCTTGCGTTGAAATGGCAAGTCCAGCTGAATAAGTGTATGAGTACAGTCCCATATAATAATGTGATTGGCGCATCCAAGTTAATTCAGCGCCCTCATTGATTTCAACATCGGGTCCCCAGAATTTTTCGAGTACATGACGTTTGATGTCACTTAGTTGGTCGCCGTCGAATCCTTGACCAGCATCAATCAATTGGTAGACTTCACGTTGGTAAGCTGCTTCAAGTAAATGGGTCACAAAATTATGGAAATAAGTATTTGTTAACATTTTTGAATAAGCAAACCGTTTTAAGCGAGGATCTGTTGACTGATTTTCAATCGAACGCGTTAATAATAATTCATTGAACGTAGAAGGCGCTTCAACCAAGTAAGTAGATGGCTCACTACCAAGGATTGATTGGTTATCTTGTGTCAGGATAGCTTGACCAGCATGCCCAAGCTCATGAATTAACGTGTAAACGTCAGCTAATTCATCTGTCCATGACATTAAAATGTAGGGATGTTTACCATAAGGAGTTGTTTCAAAACCCCCAGTTTCTTTACCGATATTTTGTGGGAAATCAACCCAACGTTCTGGGAATGAACGGGCAACCATCGCTTGATAATCTGTACCAAGTGGGGCAACGGCATCATTGACATACTTTTTAGCTTCTTCGATTGAAACTTTTGGCGCAAAATCAGGATCTAAATCAATTTGTAAGTCGGCGAAGGTCATTTTGTCTAAGCCACGCACGTCTTTAATATGTGCAGCGTATTTCTGCATAACAGGTGCTAACTTAGTCATAATCGTATCGATTTGACGATTGAATAATGAACGGTCAACTTCTTGTTCGGCTAATAAGTAATCGAAAACGGAATCATAACCACGTAAAGTGGCAATCCTTTTTTCTAGTGACACTTGATTATAATAATTAGCCGCAATTGTGTGCTTATACTGGGCTAAAGTCGTTGAAAAACGCTTGAATGCGGCGTGGCGTACGGCCATATCTGGATTATATTGATACGTATTTTCATATAAAACAAATGACATGGGGTAAGTGACCCCGTTAACTTCGAAATCAGCAAAATCCATATCGGCCGCTCGTGCTTGACCGTAGATTGCTTCTGGTGCAGAGAAGTTAGGTTGGAAAGTAGCGAGTACTTGTTCAACTTCTGGACTTAATTGGTAGGCTTTTTGTTTCTTTAATTGGCGAATGTAGGCTTTTAATTTTGGATTAGCCGTAACGACTTTATCTAAAATAGTTACTGGGCATTTTAATAATTCGATATCAAAGAAAACTAATTTTGTAGAAATTTCAGCAGATAAGGCTTCAAAATCACGCATTAATTGGTTGGCAGTTGGATTCGTAATATCGACGGCTTGCTGCAAAAAGGCATAATGTTCAATATGTGATAAGCGCGTGTAAATGTCTTCTAAGGCATTAAAGGCGTCACAAATTGGCACTGTTTCGGTTAGATGACCATGATAAGCAATATCGAATGCTTGAACGAGGTCACGAACCAAGTCAATATCCGTCTGGAAAGCAATGTCATTTGGATAAAGGGCCGTTAAATCCCAAGTTAATGCTTCGGGAACTTCATTTCGAGTAACAAGTTGGTGATTTTTTGTCATAATCGTAGCCTCCTATAAGGTTTGTATGCCTAGTATTGTACCATTATCTAGGGTCTAATGAATAAAAAAAGAACCTATCAAATGAGATAAGTTCTTCATAATTCGTGAGGGCATTATTTTGAGTATTTCTCGATTAAATCATCTAAGACAAGTAAGTCTTCTGCTTCGTAGCGTTTACGGAAAGCAGCGATTTCTTCTGCTGAGAAGTTTTTTGGATCAACGGCCAAATCTTCAACTGGAATGGCACGTTCGTCAGTAATTTTGACATCAATGAGAACGGGACCTTCTGAAGTTTCAGCTTTTTCAAATGCGGCAACCAATTCGTCATGAGTAGAAACGGGAATACCTATGGCACCCATAGCATTTCCAACTTGTGCCCAATCGGCATCATTGAAATCAATTCCATAGAAAGGTTGATCTTCATCTTCTTGTTCATCTTGAATAAAACCAAAATGTTGGTTAGAAAAGACAACATTAATCACATGTTGTTTGTATTTCACTTGGGTTAATAGATCTTGAACCACCATGGCAAAAGCGCCATCCCCAACAAGGTTAAAGACTTGGCGGTCAGGATAGGCTGATTTAGCAGCGATTGCTGCCCCCATACCGTAACCCATTGTAGCGAATAAAGCAGATGTTGTGAATTTTTGGTTAGGATTCATATCCAAATAACGTAAGCTATTCATTGTGACATTACCAACGTCGATTGCGAAAATGTCATCGCCAGTGGCATGTTTGTTGATTTCTTTAAAGACGGCAGCAGGTTGAAGTGGCGTTGTTGTTTTATCCTCGAATTTTTTGAGGTAAGCACGCCAATTTGCCATATCTTCAATTGTTGCATCGAAGAATGGACGGCTTTCAACAGGTGCGTCAGCTAATTCAACGAAACGAGCTAACGTTTTCTTAGCATCACTGAGTAAAGCGACATCAACAGCATGACGTTTGCCAATTTTCGAAGCATCAATATCAATTTGAATAAATTTCATATTTGGTTTTAAGATTTTCTTTGTTTGTGCAAAAGGTAAATCGGCACCCGCAAAGACAACTAAATCAGCGGCAGCAATGGCTTCATCAGCAGGTTTTGTTGCAACGCGGTAAGTTGACCCTAAGTTTGCGCGATAACTATCTGGGACCGTTCCTTTATTGATGGCTGTAATAATAACGGGCATTTTAAAGTGTTCAGAAAAGGCGATAATTTCATCAGTAGCCCCTTTTGTCCCAATTCCAGCGAATAAAACAGGTTGTTTTGCTTCTTTGATAAGGGCCAAAGCCTCTTTAATTTTAGTATCATCTGGTTCGGGTAAAATGGGTGCTGCATAATTGTGACCTGATGCGTAATAACTATCAGCGTCGATATCCATCCAACCATAGTCATTGGGAATCGTGACCACCGCAACCCCTTTGTATTGGTAGGCTGTTCGAATGGCTTGGTCAATGACACGGGGTAAACTTTCAGGTGTCATGACCGTTCTATTGTAGACAGAAACATCGGCAAACATGGGATTTTCATTCATTTCTTGGAAGGAATCCATGTTCATAGCACTCGAAGCAACTTGTCCGATTAAAGCAAGCACAGGGACATGATCTTGTTGAGCATCGTATAAACCATTGAATAAATGTGTGGCACCGGGACCAGCTGAACCAAAGACAACCCCAACTTTACCGGTTAGTTTTGCTTCTGCAGCTGCAGCCATTGCGCCCACTTCTTCATGGCGTACTTGGACATAATTAATGTGTTCTTTTTCGGCTTCTAGAGCGCGCATTGTTGTATTGAATGAGCCACCAGGTAAGCCGTAGACATTTTTAACTTCCCAATCTTGTAATACTTTCAACATGGCAATTGATGCTTTGATTTTTTCTGACATAACTTAATCCCCACTTTCATTAATGAATAAGTATCTTGCACAACCTATTATGCCATTTAATGATAACGTTTACAAAAGAAAGGGACTAAAAAAACACGATTCTTTAAGAACCGTGTTTTCAGTGTGTTTATTTAGCTTCTTTTTTGTTTGTATGACGTGCAATTGCTGGCAAGATTAAACCTAGAGCAACGAAGATAATAGGTGTTGCAATGTTTAATGCAAGTTGGAAAATGTAGCTTGATGGGTTATCTGCATAGGTAATCTTAGGCACAACCCCTAAGATACAAGCAAAGGCTGTGAAGAGAAGACACCATGCCCCAATAATGTAACCGACAACCGGATTTTTAACAAATTTGTATTCCGATTTGAATTTTTTGTATTGTTTGTTCAATAACATGTAAGCGAAGAATACCCAGAGGTAACGCATAGGCATAACAATGGCGTTTAAGTTCAATAACCATTTGAATAATTCGTTCATGTTACCAATTCCCATTGCGGGAACAATGATTAAGATACTGACAAGGATACCTGTTAAGGCATAACCATTAACTGGCGTCCCTTTTTTGTTGCGTTTTGATAAAGCTTTAGGGATGTAGTTTGCATCTGCATCACCTAAAAGAATTTTTAGAGGTGCGTCGATTGAGAAAGCAAGAGCTGACATTTGAGCCATTGCATTGGCAACTGCGTAGAGAATCATGAATAAGTTACCGACGTGGTAGTAAGTCCCAAGACGTAAGAAACCTTCGTAAGGGCCATTGGTAATTAAATCATCAGGGATGTTATTCCCATTGAATAAGAAGCCCATGGCGAATGAACCAAGAATTGCACAGACGGCAACCATGGCTGCTAGGACTAACATTCCTTTTGGAAATTCTTTGGCTGAGTTTTTTGTTTTATTAACATAAGGTGAAATTTTTTCAGCACCACCAACGGCAAAGACTAACATTGAGATTGTCGTGAAATAAGCGAAGTTGAAATTAGGGAGATATGATTTAATGGCACCCATATCAGGTGTTTGAATTTTCGCACTTGTCATGAAGGGTGCTGTGACAGCTAAAAGAATGAATAATAATGACATAATAAACATTGCTGTACCAGCGACACTACCAATTCGACTAATGGTTGCAACCCCTTTTGAGGCTACCCACAAGAAGAAGAGAAAGATGACCAAGCCCATAATTGAGACAGTCATTGCAGAGGTATCGTTAACGAAATTACCGTTTCCTTTAAATAACCAACTGAAAGCAATTAAGATACTTTGAGGTTTTTGAGCTAAATAAGGAATATGTACAATCCAGTAAGTCCAAGCAGCATAGTAGGCAAGTCTCTTAGTTGAAGTTGCCCGCACCCAAGAAGATACCCCACCTTCTGCATCTTTAAAAGTTGAACCTAATTGTCCAACAATCATTGTATAAGGAACAAAGTAGAAAATCATGATCAAAATCCATGATGTAATAACGGTTAAGCCTTGGTTTGCAAAGTTATTAAAAACATTTGCGAGTCCCCAGACGGAAACGAACGCAACTAACGCGACGTTATACCACCGTAACGTTTTTTCTGATTCAAGCAAAGTAAGAATCCTCCATTGTATTAAGTGACGTTTTGTTTATCTATGTTCACTCATTTTTAAAATGAAATAAGATAAGTCTAATTATAAAGAAAAGGTAATGAAAGCACAATCGATTTTTGATTTAAGGGCGTTTTTAAAGGGGTGTAAAGACAAATGTCAAAAAAAGCAAGTAAGACCTAAAATTTTGACGGTTTTTATTAGAAAACATCATGTATCATAGTAGCAGTGATAAATGGGGGGAACGGTACTATGAACATAAAAGTTAAAGCAATGCTGCTATCAGTGCCAATTCTTATTGGATTAGGGGCGTTTCAACAAACAATCCAGGCAGCGCCAACGATTAGTGATGTCATGGCATTGAACAAGCAATCATCAAGTGTTGTTGGTGATGCAAGTTCAAGTATAGTAGAAGATTCTGCTAAAACTGCTAGTGACGCAACAGAAACAAATCAAGCTGCTGTTGTGAGTGCTGACACTAAAAAAGATTCGTTGGATAAAAAAATTAATAATACGAAGGCCGATAAAACGGTAACGACCACAACCAAGGCAGATACTGCTACGGCGACAACAGGTAACAAAAAAGTGGCAGATAAGCGTACAGGTTTGAAAGCTGTAAAAAAGTCTGGGGCTGCGGTTCGAGATGACACTAGTGTCATCTTTATGAATGGTATAGATGATGATGTGGAATATCCTACGGAACTTAGCATTGCGGATTTAGATGATGATGCAACGCAATCATATTCGGGATTTTACTCCGATGAAGCACATGGTGCAGAATTAGGGTTAAAGGATGTTTTATTTACAGCTACATTTACGGATGCAGATGGTAATAAGCAGGACTTAGGTAATAATGATTCGGGACTTCCACGGAATAAGTTTGGACTGAAAACTTTATCCGATGATGGTCAGCAAGCATCGTTTACCGGTGAGGTACCTGATAAGTTATTTAAAATAGGAAAAAATACTTATAGCGTTGTTGCAGAACGAGTAGCTGATGGCGTTCAGAGTACTACAGGAACAGCAACAACAAAGGTTACAATTCCAGCTCCGGTAGTGGATTTAGACGATGATCCAACGACAGTTGATGTGCCAACTGCTGATCCACAATACACCTTGAACTACACCGTTAAGGCAAATGAGTATGCAACCAAATTAACAACTTACTATAAAGATAGTGTTACTGGTAAAGAAGTCGAAATGGGTAGTTATGACAATACTGATAAAGATAACAACCATAAAGATAACTTTACAATGAAGGATTTAGCAAAAGGTGATCACACGATGACAGTTTATACAAAAGATGATCAAAAGAATACATCTGATGTAAAGACCTTTAAAATTCATGTTGCTGATGATGTCGTTGTTAAACCAACTTTGCAAATTAACAGTATCAGTAATCTTAATTTCGGTGAGGCAATCAAAATTCCAAGTGAGACAACAGTAATGAGTCCGCAAGCTGGGTTGAATGTTAACTTGGCTGCAGTTAATGCTGGCGGTTGGAAGTTGAAGGTTGCGACTGATGGCTTGAAGGGGACTGATGGTAGTACTGATCCTAATGCTTTGATTTTTAAAAGTGATTCAAAAGATAATGGACAGGTTATCGATGGCACTGGTGTTGATGTCACAACGGGTACCGGCGTAAAAGATAGTATTGATACAACTTATGAAGCTGGGACCGGTGTTCTATTGAAGGCTGATCCAGCTCAGTTAAAAGCACAAACTTACAAAGCTAAATTAGACTGGACGTTAGTAAGTGCACCATAAACAATAGGAATGAAGCATTGAAATGGATATAGGTATTTCTTTCAAAGTCAGTCTAGTTCAGCTAGATTAGCTACTTTCAAGAGTATCCAGAGAACAAATAACGAGTGTGCTGGTTGGAAATGTCAAAATTTTACACTTAACTAGTAAAAGTTGACAGTTTTAAGTTAAATGCTTCCGGTATACTTCTGTTATGGTGATAAACAAATAAACAGTACGGGGGGATATTATTATGAAAAAATATTTATTAGCAACAACTTTATTGGGGGCTGCAGTTGTGGGTCTTGGAACAATGAACAGCGTATCAGCTGCTGACACAGGAAAGAAAACTACTGCAACAGCAACATTCGAAGCAGGGGAAAATCCTGATGGTGGTGGTTCATTAGAAATTAAGGATGCAACTCAAGGTCTTGATTTTGGAACAAATAAGATTTCAGCAGCTGATGTTAGTCTTCCAGCAAAATCAGGTCTTGATGTAACGGTTAGTGATCTTCGTGGTTCATTTGCCGGATGGAATGTTTCTGTTTCGGGAACACCATTAAAAGTTGATAGTGATGGTGATGGTAAAGGTGATGGCGCAGAATTAGGAGGTGCTTCACTTGTTTTACCAAAGGGTTCAGTATTGAATGGTGACATCGCAACTGATGATATTACTGCTACGGGTGTAGATAACCTTTTGGATGGTAGCGCAAGTATTAATGCAACAGCAGAAAAAGAAAAAAATGATGGTGCAGGAACGACTAAAGTTAGCTATGCAGCTGATGGTATTCTTTTAAATGTTGTTGGTGGTTCTGCACATGCTGCAGCATACGCAACAACATTGACATGGACATTGACAGACGCACCTAAATAATAAATTCGGGGGAATAATATTATGAAAAAAATTCTAACAAGTGCCTTATTATCAGCAACAATTTTGGGTGCTGGCCTAGCAATCTCAAGTCACGTAAGTGCTGCTACAGATCCACAAAGTGAAAAAACAGATGGATCAGTTACATTCGAAGCTGGTACAGACCCAACAAAACCAGTTGATCCAACGGACCCAGATGTTGATCCTGGTGATGGAGATCCTGATGGTGGTGATGGTGGTACTGGTGAAACTGGTCCATTAGAAATTGCATATGCTACTAAAACTGTTTCATTTGGTACAGACAAAACAGTTGGTGATGGTTCACAAGATAATGCACCTATTGTTAAAATTTCTTCTGCCAAACAAACTCTTTACGCAAATCATTACGTAGCTGTTGAAGTTGCTGATACTCGTGGTACAGCAGCTGGTTGGACACTTAATGCTTCAGCAAGTGACTTTACAAATGACGACGAAGTACTTAAGGGTGCTGAACTAACTTTCGCACCTGGTACTGTAACTGTTGCTAATGGTGGAGACCAAGCTACAGCTGCTAAGGCAGATACTGTTGTGAAAACTGGTACTGCATTATCAGCTGTAGCTGGTAAAGATAAAGGTGTTGGTTTAACAGTTGATAAAATTGCTGCTGCTGACGCAACTTTAACAATTCCTGCTGGCTCTGCAAAGGTCGGAAAATATTCAGCATTCGTTACATGGACATTAACAGATACACCTGGAGTATAAGTAACTGAATAAGAATAGTAAACTTAAAAAAATCGGGGGATTTAATCATGAAAAACGTATTAACAAGTGCCTTATTATCAGCAACAATTTTGGGGGCTGGTTTAGCAGTATCAGGTCAAGTGAGTGCTGATAAAGTACCAGATCCAGCAACAACAACAACAGGTGTTCAATTTAAAGCTGGGGATGACAATACAGTAATTCCTCCAGTTGATCCAACAAATCCAACAGATCCAACAGATCCTGGTGATGGTACTGGTAATTCTGGTGCTCTTGCAATTATTTGGGCTACTAAAGCAATTAGTTTTGGTACAGAAAATGAAATTAAAACAACAGAAGATGTCTTACCAGCTGATAAAGATGTTGCTGTTGAAGTTGGGGATGTTCGAGGAACAGATGCTGGCTGGAATCTTTCAGTTAAGTCTGACCAATTAACTGGCGACAAGGGCGAACTAGCAGGAGCAGTACTTTCGTTAGATGCTGGCTCAAATGTTGTTGCTAGTGGAACATCAGCACCAGCTACTACTGATGAACTTAAAGATACAACTACGAGTGGTGTCGTTCTTAGCGCTGCTAAAGGTACTGGTGCCGGAACGAACGTTGATACAATTGACAAAGCTGGCGTTAAATTAACAGTTCCTGCTGGTAGTGCTGAAGCTGGTGTGGCTTACTCATCAACATTAACATGGACACTTGCTAGTGGACCAAAAGCATAATTTAAAAATTAATTCTTTTAAAGCATAAAGATTCTGAGGGGAGAATTTAATGATGAAAAAAGTTCTAACAAGTACATTATTATCAGCAACTATTTTAGGTGCTGGACTTGTCGTTTCGGGCAACGTTAGCGCTGCAGGTAACGCAGATGGAAGTGCATCAACAGATGCTTCAGTTTCATTTATTCCAGGAGATCCAACAAAACCAATTGACCCAGTTGATCCAACAGACCCAACAGGTCCAACGGAGCCTGGTGATCCTGGTGATACGGGTAATACAGGTAACCTTGCAGTTGTGTACGCAACAGACACAATTAGTTTTGGGACTGATCTTACAATCCCTACTTCAAAAGCAACAACAGTTAATGCAACTGATATGCTTTCTCTTGAAGTTGGTGATATTCGTGGAACAAATGCTGGCTGGGAACTTGATGTCGCAGCAAGTGATTTTGTAGCCAAAAATGGTGATGTTTTAACGGGTGCAAAAGTTGAACTTGGTAAAGGTGATGTCTCAGTTGTTGACGCTGCAGAAGGCGTTGTTACAGCTGTTTCAACTGGTTTGACAGAGAATGATAAAGCACAAGCTGTTCTTACTGCTAAGAATGGTATTGGTAGTGGTATTACAGTTGATAATATCAAAAAAACAGATATTTCATTAACAATCCCTACTGGTGTTGCTAAAGCTGAATCATACTCATCAACGATGAACTGGACATTGAAAGATGCTCCTAAATAAAGATAATTAATCTGGTTAATTTTAAACATTATACTAGTGGTCATTCACTGTGTAATGTTTTTTCTTGAATTAAGATATCTATTTTGGAAGGAGATTTCATGAAAAAAATCATTGTGTTAATGACAATGTTATTCTTGGGATTTATCGGTTTTAATGTTAATCAGCGAGTTAATGCTGCAACAACTTATGCTGGGACAACAGAAGCAACCGTTACGATTAAAAAAGTAGATAAAGTGACTAAGCCTAGTGATAACCAAATTCCTGATCGTAATGGGAATGGTGGGGCAACAACTACTGGTAACAAAGCTGTTGCCGGTAAAGAGGCTGATGTTAAAACGGGTACTGGTTCTTCATCTTCAGTTGTAGGTGGTGTCTTGCCACAAACAAACGAAGGCAAATCAGTTGCTGCTACAATGGTTGGACTAATCCTAGTCCTTAGTGGCCTACTTATTTTTTACATTAAACGTGATAAAAAGCAAGAAGACGCATAGAAAAATAGTGGTTCTTTGTCATTAAGAAATCTGTTATTTGATAACAGATTTTTTTTGCTTAAAATTTAATTGTACTCAAAATACGTAAATGATATTGGCTAAAATTTTTAAAATCATAAGCGTTGGTAGATGCACCTTAGAGTTAGTTAATAATGAACCAAAAAATAAAGGCTACTAATGATAAAAAATCTGTCATTAGTAGCCTTTATTTTTTTATTAATCTTTATCAGCTATTGTTTCTTCAGTTGATTCTACTGGGTTTGGTAGGTGTTTTACTTGGAACCAATCAATGTAGTTACGTTTGAATTCAATAATCTTAAATTCAAAGACATCGAATTGAATGATAGCATTTAATTTAACTTTATGATTTTCAAGAATGAAACCAGCAAGTGTCACACTTTCTGACGCTTTCATTTCTTTATTCTGAATTTTAAAGAAGCGCTCAAAATCATATAGAGTAGTTTTACCACTGACATTGTATGAGCCGTCATCATTTTTGATAATATACTCACTTGAAACGTCATCGATTTCATCTTTAACTGTTCCGAAGAGTTCTTCGTAGATATCTTTATCAGTGACGATCCCACTTGTCCCACCATATTCATCAAGCACAACTACGATAGGTGTTTGTTTACTAATCATTTGGCTTAACAAGGTTCTAATAGGTGTTGTTTCTGGAACCGTAATGATTGATCTAAGCATCTTACTAATTAAAATCGTATCATCAATCTCGGCTTGTCTAACCAAATCATAGATATAAACATAACCAAGAATTTTATCTTTATCATTATTAGCAACCACTGGGAAGCGGCTGTAACCTTGATGTAAGTAGTCCTTGATAACATCATGAACGGTATCCGTAATATCAACGACGTAGAGACTTGTTCGATCAACCATAATATCTTTGGCAATTTTATCGTTTAAATCAAAAGCCCGTTGCATGTAGACATAATCGTCTCGATCAAGTTCACCACCTGAAACGGCATTTTGTGATAAGGCTAGAATTTCTTTTTGGGTAAAGACTTCACTGTTTTCATCGGTTGGCGTAATACCAATCATTTTGGCAACTCGTGTTGCTGAGTTATTCAATAACCAAACTAATGGATAAAAGGCGAGATGGAAGTAACGTAATGGTGTGAGGACAACCATTAAAACTTTGATTGGCATATCGATACTAATGTTTTTAGGAACGATTTCCGTGAAAACAACTTCAACATAGGTCAGGATTAGGACACCAACGATTGCCCCAATAATATTTAAACCTGATTCTGATGCAAAATGAAAGATTTTGAGAACATCCACTAGCAAGAATTCAATGGTTTTTTCACCGACCCAACCAAGGATAATACCGGCGACACTGACACCAACTTGTGTTGTTGAGAGATATTCGTTCAGATGAGCAAGCATTTTTAGTGCTCTTTCTTGCTTTTTACGATTTCCGGTACCTGTTTCAATATCAGCCTCGATAGCACTTGGACGTGCTTGAACGAGGGCAAACTCTGCGGCAACGAAGAACGCTGCTGCAGCTAACGTCACCAAGATGACAAGCAAATTGATGATAACTGTACCACTAGACAATTTTTGTATCCTCCATAATTAATTTGTATTTTAAACTCGTGTTCCTCTATTTTACCATTAAATAGGTGCTGTGTCGTTTGCTCTTGGATAAGTATTCAGATAATCGTAAAACTTTTTAGACAGATGATAGTAATTTACACGTAAATTCATTATAATAGAATAATAAAGAAAAAATATAGAATAATAACGGAGGCTATCATGTCGGGTCAATTCGCAAAAGGTCAATTAAAATTATTTGCACTTAATTCTAACGTAGAGTTAGCAGAGAAGGTTGCTCACGTTTTAAATACACCCCTTTCTACAGCATCCGTGAAACATTTTAGTGATGGCGAGATTCAAATTAACATCGATGAAAGTATTCGTGGTGCAGATATTTACATTATCCAATCAATTTCAAATCCTGTTAATGAAAACTTAATGGAACTTTTGATTATGGTTGATGCATTACGTCGTGCCAGTGCCGGGACCATTAATGTTGTGATGCCTTATTATGGGTATGCACGTTCAGATCGTAAGGCACGTTCACGTGAACCTATTACAGCTAAGTTAGTTGCTAATTTCATTCAATTAGCAGGCGTATCTCGTGTCATTACACTTGATCTCCATGCTGCTCAATTGCAAGGGTTCTTCAACATTCCAGTGGATCATTTAGTGTCATTGGAAATCCAAGCAAAATACTTTATTGAAAAAGGTATTACAGATGATGTTGTTGTGGTCTCACCGGATCATAATAGTGTTAAAGGTGCTCGTAATATGGCTGAAAAGCTCAAAGCTCAGATTGCCATTGTCGATAAACGTGGTTCTGACTTTGCTGACAATAGTGCAGCAACATCTATTATTGGTGATGTCAAAGGGCGTCGTTGTATCATTATCGATGATATGATTGATACTGGTAAAATGATGACAGATGCAGCTCGTGCACTTAAAGCTGCAGGTGCAACAGACATTTACGCTTGTGCAACGCATGCTGTTATGTCAGATGGCGCAATTGAAGCTTTGTCTGATGATAATATTAAACAAGTCATTGTGACTGATAGTATTGTTGTACCAGAAGCAGAAAAGCTTGATAAATTAGTTCGTTTATCAGTTGCTGATCTCTTTGGTCAAGCAATTGATTTGATTCATAAAAACCGTTCAGTTGATAAATTATTCACAGCAAAAGATTAAATTAAATAAACCGTTAGTTAAGTCACTTTTGTGAGTTTGCTAGCGGTTTTTATTTTGGCTTTTGCTAATTATTGTTAGCTTAAATGATGAGTCTCATCCGAACAAATTTTAAAAGTTTTCAATGGTATACTTGTTTTGCATAACAACTACTGGAGGTTCTTTTATGTCTAAGAAATTACAATCAATTGTTCCTATTTTTTTGTTAGTTATTAATACTCTGTTGATTCTCTTTTTTATGTTTCAATTATTTCCGTATCATTTAGGCAGATGAAAACACGTCGGTTACCTTATGATCTGCTAATGATAGTCGTCTTTCTCCAATGTTATTTAAGATCTTATTAGTTCTATTTTATATATATATTGGGCATATATTAGTTAGGTAAAGAGGAAGCAAAATGAGAAATAGCAATATGGTATATTAGTAGAATAAGAACGATTTAGTGGATGAAAAGGGGCGTTAAAATGAGTTTGAAATTTGTCGTAGGGAAAGCGAGTACAGATCATCAAAAAAGTCTTGTTGCGCAGTTAAAAGAATCAAAAGTGACTGATCCAACGGCGCAGTTTTTTTATCTCGTTCCTAATCATATTAAATTTGAAGCAGAAGTTAGTGTTCTTGAAGCGTTAGGGGCAGAAAAACTTGCTGAACAAAATCTCTTTGCACAATCGAATGTTCAAGTTTTATCATTTACCCGATTGGCATGGTTCTTTTTGAAAAATACACCGTATTACCAGATACCACGGTTGTCACAATCTGGATTGAACATGTTGGTCTATCATCTTATTTCAGAACATGAAGAAGAATTAACCATTTTTCGAGGTGAAAAAACGCAAACAGGGTTTATTTCACAACTAGTGAGTCAACTGAAAGAACTCAAAGTTGGCTGTGTCACCGCTGAGGATTTAGCGCAAATTGCTGAATCATTTCCAACAACAGGTGATTTAGGTGCTAAATTACATGACTTACAAATTATTTATCGTGCCTTTGATGCTGCGATGGCTAATCGTTATATTGAAAATAATGATTTATTAGCGGAATTGAGTCGTTATTTAACAGATGATCGTTTAAAGACGAGTTATTTTTACATTGACCATTTTTCACAATTCACGGCGCAAGAACAAGAACTTGTGACGGCCTTAATTAAAGGCGCAAAGCGAGTAACCATCGGGTTGGTTTTAGATAAAGGTCATGCGCATGAGGTTGTAGAGAAGTCTGATTTATTTTATAAATCAAGTCGTTTATATGTCAATTTGATTGCCAAAGCCCATCAAGCTAAGGTTTCAGTATTAACAGATAGTTACGCTGAAACTAAAGATAATCAGAATCCAGATTTATCCCGGTTAGAAGATTTTTGGATTGCGTCGAGACGGTTAGTTAAATCAAAATCGGAAGTGTTGGCTCAGCCTGATTCGATTCAAATTTTTGAAGCAGATAGTCGTTATATCGAAATTCGACAAGTTGCAACAAAAATAAGGCAGTTGGTGGCAACGCAAGGTTATCGCTACCGTGATTTTATGATTTTAACACGTCATTTAGATAGCTATGAAACGGTGATCCCACCAGTATTCAATGAATTCCAAGTACCGTATTTTAACGATTTACAGCATGCGATGGCCGATCATCCATTAGTTGAATTATTAGCTGCATTATTTGAAGTAAAAGCGAAGCATTACCAATATAGCGCAATGATGCGTTTATTGAAAACAGAATTATTAATCCCACAAAGTGAAAATAGGGTAATGCCAATTGAGCAGTATCGTAGTGCCGTTGATTTAACTGAAAATATGGTCTTAAAATATGGCTTTTCTGGTTCTCAATGGTTACGTGAAGATGATTGGACTTTTTACCGATTCGATTTCACAGATGCAGATGAGCAACAGACGGACAAGGATCAAGCAATTACAACGCAAATAAATCAAATTAGACATTTTGTAAAGCAGGCGTTGCCACCTTTTTTCAAGCAATTGGATCAAGCGAAGACAGGTGAAGCAGGCGCCAAGATTATTTATCAATTCCTTGTTGAACAGGGTGTCACACAGCGGTTATTAAGTTGGCGTGATCGCTATTTGGCTGCTGGAAATGTGGCTCAATCTGAAGAGCCCGAACAAACTTGGCAGACTTTTGTGGGAATGTTGGATGAATATGTGGACACGTTAGGGACACAAACGTTCCATGTTGATGACTTTATGGCTTTGATTCAAGCTGGTTTTGAAGGGGCAAGTTATTCACAAGTTCCCTCTACTTTGGATCAAGTCGTTATTTCTGAATCAGGGATGGTTCAAATGAACAATCGAAAAATGACCTTTATGATTGGGTCAACGGATATGGTTATGCCGGAACAGGTAAGTCAGATGCAATTATTAACGGATAATGACCGCGTAGAAATGGCTGATCACTTATCTGATGATCAATATTTATCAGATTCTGCTATCAGTCAAATGGCGGCTGAACCATTTGTGAACTATCTTGCTTTTTTAGGTAGCCGTGAACAACTTATTTTTTCATATCCAAGTGGGAATGATGGCGAAAAGAATTTAAATCCGTCACCTTATCTCATGATGATTAAAGCGCACTTTAATTTAGCTGTTCAACATTTAGCAGCTAGTCCTGAACTGACAGAACAGTCAGCACTTGGCTTTATTGGGACGAAGCGGAGTACCTTATCATCGTTGGTGGTAGTGTCTCATCTTGCGAAAACGACTTTATCGCCAATGCCCAATAGTTGGCAATATATTTTACGTCAATTGTTAGCTGATTTGGAAATAGGATCGTTGACGAAACAGTTATTAGGTAGTTTGGATTATAAAAATGTGCCCGTTAATTTAACCCCAGAAATTGTGACTGACTTATACGGGACGCAGATGAATACGTCAATTTCAAAATTGGAAACGTTCTATAATAATCCGTTCGAATATTTTTTACAATACGGTTTAAAATTGAAAGAACGTGATGTTTTTGAACTATCACCTGCAAGTACGGGTGAGTTTTTCCATATGGGATTGGATGAATTGATGAAAGTCGTTACTGACGCCAACCAGATTTATGCTGATGTGTCTAAAGAACAATTAGATGATTATTTAAATGTGATTTTAAAAGATATGCGAGAGTTACCACAATTCCAAATTCTTGGTAGTTCAAGCCGCATGGGCTACATCGCTAAACAATTAAACTTATTATTAAAACAAGTGACGCATGCCATGTGGCAACAAGGTCAACAAACTAAGATGAAACCGCTAAAAACGGAAGTCCTATTTGGACATGTTGGGGCTGAATCTGGATTGAAAGCCTTAGCTTATGAATTACCTAAAGGACATTTAGTTAAAGTCCGCGGTAAAATTGATCGCATTGATTATATGAAAGTTGATTCAAAGCAATATCTCGGAATTATTGATTATAAATCAGGTATTCGAAAATTTGATTTTAGTGATGCCTTTTATGGATTATCCATGCAAATGCTGACTTATTTACAAGCTCTGATTGAAAATGCTGATATGATTGCACCAGAGAATGATCTGCAGACGTTAGCAGCTGGCGCAGTTTACATGCATTTACAAAATCCTAAGTTGAAAATTGAAGATGTGCAGAAAAATGGGTTATCTGATACCTTGTTAAAAGTGAATCAAATGGATGGTTTATTATTGGAAGATGACCAGTTGCTTGGTAATCTGGATACAGATTTTGCAGATGAATCAACGGGTTATTCAATGATTTATCCGTTTAGAAAAACGAAAAAAGGGTTTACGTCGCCTTCATCTCGTTCAAAGAAGTTGATTACACAAGAAGATTTGAATTTACTTTTAGGACATAATAAAAAGTTGATTATGAAAGCAGCGAACGATATTTTTTCAGGGACAACGGCCTTAAGTCCTGCACGTTGGAATGCGAAAAAAACGGCTTTGCAGTATTCGCCTTATAAATCAATTTTTCAATTTGACGCGATGTTACCTGAAAATAATTATCATGAAATTAGTAAATTAAGTTGGGAAGACATCAAAGAACGCCTGACAGATGGGGAGGACGATACGATTGAGTAAATTTGAATTTACACCTAACCAACAACGTGCCATCGATGAAAGTGGGACGAATATACTTGTGTCGGCCTCTGCTGGTTCAGGGAAAACCCGCGTTTTAGTTGAACGTGTGATAAAAAAAATCTTAAATAAAACGACTATTGATGAGTTACTTGTTGTGACTTTTACGGAAGCCGCTGCCAAAGAAATGCGGCAACGAATTCAAGTGGCTTTACAAAAAGCAATCAATGAAGCTGATAATCAAGCACAAAAACAATATTTAATGGAACAACTCATGCAATTACCAGTTGCTAATATCAGTACATTTGATGCCTTCTGTCTACAATTAATCAAACGTTATTACTATGTGATTGATTTGGATCCCGTTTTTAGAATGTTAACAGATGTGACGGAAGCTGCTTTGTTACGAGAAAACGTCTGGGAAGAATTACGTGAAACACTGTATGCTGCGGATGATGCCGTTTTTGAAAGCTTAACGCAAAATTTTTCAAACGACCGCAATGATGAGGGATTATCTGAACTCGTTTTCAGCTTATTTACATTTGCGAGTTCGAAACCCAACCCTGCTGCTTGGTTGGCTAGTTTATCTACAGCGTACGATGTGGGGGATGATTTGGTTGGTAGTCCTTTCTACCAAACGAATATTAAACCATTAGTTCAAGCTGATTTAACGCAAATTCAAGCTGATTTGAAAACAGCGTTGGATTTGGCAACTCGATTTGACTTGAATAAACATCTTGTTGTGACTGAAGAAGAAAGACAGCAGTTTTTGCCTATTATTCAATCTGTTGAAAATGATGCGCCTTGGAATCAGCTCCGTGATAATATTCGTGGGTATAAGCTGAAGCGTGCACCAAGCGTACCAGCAAAAAACTTAGAAGACGAACAGGTTATAGCGAAAGACCGGATTAAAGAACTGAAAGATGGTATAAAAAAAAGGTTAACTCATTTATCTGAACAATTTTTCGTGCTAAATGAAACGAAAACGTTGGAAATTATGACGGAATCCAAAAAATTGATTGAAAAATTAGTCGATGTGATTGGGTTATTTAGTGACGCCTTTACCAAAGAGAAACGCCAACGTCACATACTTGATTTTAATGATTTGGAGCACTTAGCATTGACTATTTTGGCGAGTGAATCGGAGACATCTGTTCAAACGCAAGCGGCACTCCAAGCTAAGTATAAAGAAGTGCTGGTTGATGAATATCAAGATACTAACCAATTACAGGAAGCAATATTAACGCGAATTACAACGAAAGACCCTGGCAATATGTTTATGGTGGGGGATGTGAAACAGTCTATTTATGGGTTTAGACTGGCTGATCCTAGTTTGTTTTTGAGTAAGTATCAAGCTTATGAGAATAAAGCTAGCGAGGGTAACCGGATTATTTTGGCTGAAAATTTCCGTTCTGTGAAGAATGTAACGGATTTTACTAACTTAATTTTTACGCAAATTATGGACGAAAAAGTTGGGCAAATGGCTTATGATGACGATGCTCAGTTAGCCTTTGGAGCGTCGTACTATCCTGACATTGAACAGAAGGCTGAAGTTTTAATTTACGAATCTGATGAACCTGAACGTTTCGATAATCCAGATGATGAGACTGAAGCAACTAACGAGCAATTTGAAATTGACGGTAAGTCAGAAGGGCAAGTAGCTTTGATTGGGCAACGAATTCAGGAGCTGATTGCGGATAAAACGGAAATCTTTGATCGCAGCGCTTCAGAAAAACGTCCGGTTGAATATCGTGATATTGCGCTATTGGTACCAACTCGTAAGAATAATTTAGCAATTATTGATAGGTTCAAAAAAATGGGTATTCCAGTTGTCGTGAACGATGCAGAAAGTTATTTTCAAACGACTGAAATGCGAATTATGATGGCTTTATTGCGGATTATTGATAATCCTTATCAGGATATTCCATTGGTCAGTGTATTGCGGTCGCCAATTGTTGGATTGGATGAGAATCAATTGGCTTATCTGCGTATCGGCAATCGGACAGATGATTACTATCAAGCAGTATTGACTTTCTATCAAAACTTTAATGCGTTTAAAGAAAGTGGCTTCGCAAAAAATCTCTATAATAAAATAAATCGTTTCTTGAGCCAATTGTCAGGTTTTCGTGAAATTGCGCATGAAAATCAGATTGCAACTTTGATTTGGCAGATTTACGAAGAAACTGGGTTTTTGGACTACGTTGGGGGTATGCCAGCCGGAAGTCAGCGTCAAGCTAACTTACATGCGTTATATAATCGGGCACACGCTTACGAAAATAGTAGTTTTAAAGGGTTATTTCAGTTTGTACGTTTCATTGAAAAAATGCAGGAACGAGATAAAGATTTAGCTGAAGCACCTGTGCAAAATGTGGAGAATGCGGTGTCAGTGATGACTATTCATGGGAGTAAAGGTCTTGAATTTCCTATGGTCTTTCTTGTGGATGCCACGCATCAGTTTAATCAAATGGGGATGCGCAAGCCTTATCTAATTGATGATCATGCTGGCCTTGGTATGACTTATTTGAATCCCGAAAATCGTATCATGATGGATACATTACAAAAAATGATTGTGAAATCGGCTGCCATTGCGAAATCGGAAGCTGAAGAAATGCGCTTGTTGTACGTTGCGTTAACGCGTGCAGAACAACGCCTCTTTATTGTGGGTGCTTATGCGAATAAAAAAACAGCAATTAATCATTGGCAAAAGGCATTCCAGAGTCAGCAACTTGTGCTGAATGCGACAGCACGAAGTGGGATTAAAAACTTCATGGATTGGATTGGGATGGCGTTGGTGAGACATCCACTGTTTGACGCAGCATTGTTATCAGATATGCCAGCAGCATCGTTGTTATTAAGTGATGATGAAACACAATTTAGTGTTAAATTTTATCAGAAAACAGATTTAAAACAGCTGAGCGTGGCTAGCGAAGAAGTCTCGCAGACAGATTGGTTAGAAACGACAACTAGCGAGATGCCTGAAACGTTTGGTGATATTGATGTTGATCAAATTGAGCAAGTTTTGAATTTCCAATACCCGTTTGAGCATTTGACTAAAACAACTGCTTATCAAGCAGTATCAGAAGTGAAACGATTATTTGATGATCCGACTAGTCGTGAAATGAATCAATTAAGTGTAGACGGGCAAGGTAATCGATATGTGGCCAGTGAGCTTGCTGTACCGAAGTTTATGCAGGGGGTAACAGCACCAACGGGTAGTGATATTGGTAGTGCCACGCATTTAGTGTTACAGGAGCTCGATTTGACGGGCGAAGTCACTTTAGCAGGGATTCAAACTGAAATTGAGCGGTTAGTAGCGGCTAAAGTCTTAACTAAAGAGGTTGCAGCGCTGATTAATGGGCAACATATTGCTAATTTCTTTCAATCTGATTTGGGCAAATCTGTTTTGAAGGCTGGAAGTGCGGTTCAACGTGAAGCCCCTTTTTCGATGTTGTTGCCAGCCAGTGAGTTGTTTCAAAATATAGAGTCACCCAATGAAAAAGTCTTGATTCATGGAATTATTGATGGTTATTTTGTTGAAGATGATGAATTAGTGTTGTTCGATTATAAAACAGATAAAGTATCTAAAGACAGTACTATAGAAGGAATTGAAAAAATAACCACTCGATACCGTGGTCAATTGAATTTATACGGTGAGGCATTAACGAGTATGACAGGCATGAAAGTGGCCCATAAATATTTATATCTTTTGGCTGCTAATCATGTAGTTGAGGTATAAATGTAGAATGTCACAATAAAAAAATTTGAATAGATCTTAGTAAGATGAGTACCGATGCATGTGCATCAGTACTCATCTTTTTATAAAAAATAGGATTGTAGTATAGAGAGTGACATCGGTTAAGAACATAGTTGCACTTATTTTTAGGTCGCTTTATAGCGAAAAATAGAAATAGTTCCTATGATAGATCAACTTTTTTTGCAAATTGGTATAGATAGGTTTATTTTGAATGAAACAAGACATGTAAACGTTCAAAATCTCATTATAGAAATGGATATAGCGTAACTATTCAATTAAAAGGTATAATTGTAAACGTGTACAGATTTAATTTTTTAATAGTAAATCGTAATGATTGTGCTATACTTATCAACAGAGACGTTATGTAAACGATAGTTTATTTGTCGTTTCGTGGCATTTAAAATTAAATTGGATTGTGGATGGACAGAGGCAAAACGCTTAAGTTGATTTTGAAATTTTTTGCTTTTATATTATAAATGTAAGCGTTTTTGCTAAAATTCTGAAAGAATCTGATAAAAATTTAGGAGGTTTTAAAAATGGTTGGAATTGTAATTGCAAGTCACGGTAAATTTTCCGAAGGCATCATGCAATCCGGTTCAATGATTTTTGGTGAACAAGAGAATGTTCAAGCAGTCACTTTCATGCCTAATGAAGGACCAGACGACTTGAAAGCCCATCTTGAAGCAGCAATTGCTACTTTTGATGATCCAGAGCAAGTATTGTTCTTAGTCGATTTATGGGGTGGTTCACCATTTAATCAAGCTAACGGCTTGTTTGAAGCTCATAAGGATAAATGGGCAATTGTTACAGGTTTGAACTTACCAATGTTAATTGAAGCTTATGCAGCACGTTTATCAATGGATTCTGCACAAGAAATTGCTGCAAGTATCTTAGGTGAAGCAAAAGGCGGCGTTAAGATTAAACCAGAAGATTTAGCACCAAAAGAAGCAACTGTTGCAACAACAAACGCACCTACTGGTTCAATTCCTGAAGGAACTGTTATCGGCGATGGTAAAATCAATTATGTCTTAACACGTATTGATTCACGTTTATTGCATGGACAAGTTGCGACAGCATGGTCTAAATCAGTTAAACCTGACCGCATTATCGTTGTTTCTGATAATGTTGCTAAGGATACACTTCGTAAAAACCTAATCGAGCAAGCTTCACCACCTGGTATTGTTGCACATGTTGTGCCAATTGCTAAGATGATTGAAGTCTCAAAAGACCCTCGTTTTGGTGGAATGAAAGCATTACTTCTTTTTGAAAGTCCAGAAGATGTTTTAACAGCTATGGATGGCGGAATGACATTTGACGAAATTAACCTTGGTTCAATGGCTCATTCAGTTGGTAAAGTAGTTGTTAACAACGTATTATCAATGGGAAAAGAAGATGTTGAAACTTTTGAAAAATTAGAAGCAAAAGGCGTTAAATTTGATGTCCGTAAAGTGCCTAATGATTCAAAAGATAACATGGCTAACATTCTTAAAAAAGCTAAGGAAGAATTATCTAAAGCTTAAAGAACACAATAAAAAGAAATTAATTTAGGAGGCTTATTATGTCAGCTATATCAATGATTTTAGTAGTATTAGTTGCCTTTCTAGCTGGTATCGGTGGAATTTTAGATGAATTTCAATTCCATCAACCACTAGTGGCATGTACCTTAATCGGTTTAGTAACTGGTAATTTCACTGCCGGAATTGTTCTTGGTGGTACATTACAAATGATCGCACTTGGTTGGGCAAATATCGGGGCTGCTGTTTCTCCCGATGCTGCACTTGCTTCAGTTGCATCAGCAATTATTTTAGTATTAGGTGGACAAGGTGTTAAAGGTGTTCCTGCAGCTATCGCTGTTGCCGTTCCTTTAGCCGTTGCCGGATTATTCTTAACAATGGTTGTTCGTACATTGGCTGTTCCTATTGTTCATGCAATGGACGCTGCCGCAGAACAAGGTAATATCCGTAAGTTAGAAGCATGGCATATTCTTGCTATTTGTATGCAAGGTATCCGTATTGCTATCCCAGCAGGAGCACTTCTCTTTATTCCAGCAAAAACTGTTGCCGGATTCTTGAACTCAATGCCCGCTTGGTTAACTGATGGTATGGCCATTGGTGGTGGATTAGTGGTTGCCGTTGGTTATGCACTTGTTATTAACATGATGGCTACAAAAGAAGTATGGCCATTCTTCATTCTTGGGTTCGTAGTCGCAGCTATTACGCAATTAACATTGATTGCTATTGGTGCTATCGGTGTTGCCCTTGCTCTTATTTACTTGAACCTCGAAAAAATGGGTGGTTCATCAAATGGTGGCGGTGGTAACAGTAGTTCCGGTGATCCACTTGGCGAAATTCTAAACGACTATTAGACTAGAAGAGGGAGGAAAAATATTATGGCAGATAAAATTGAATTAACTAAAAAAGATCGATTAGCTGTAGCATGGCGTTCAACGTTCATTCAAGGTTCATGGAACTACGAACGTATGCAAAATGGTGGTTGGGCATTCTCTATGATTCCAGCTATTAAAAAATTATACAAAACAAAAGAAGATCGTGCGTCAGCTTTAAAACGTCACATGGAATTCTTTAATACTCATCCTTATCTTGCATCACCAATCCTTGGTGTTACCTTAGCACTTGAAGAAGATCGTGCTAACGGCGCTGACATTGATGACGTTGCAGTTCAAGGTGTTAAAATTGGTATGATGGGTCCTTTAGCCGGTGTCGGCGATCCCGTTTTCTGGTTTACTGTTCGTCCAATGTTAGGTGCTTTAGGCGCTTCATTAGCTATTGGTGGTAATGTTCTTGGACCAATTATTTTCTTCGTTGCATGGAACCTTATCCGTATGGGATTCATGTGGTATACACAAGAATTTGGTTACAAAGCTGGTTCTAAAATTACAGAAGATCTTTCAGGTGGTTTATTAAAAGATATCACTAAAGGTGCTTCGATTTTAGGGATGTTTGTTCTTGCGGCCTTGGTTCAACGATGGGTTTCAATTACGTTCACACCAGTGGTTTCGACAGTTAAATTAGCCAAAGGTGCTTTCATTGACTGGGCTAATTTACCAAAAGGACCTGCAGGTATTCAAGAAGCCTTAACACAATATAACTTGGGTAAAGGTTTATCATTAACACCAGATAAAGTAACAACCTTACAACAAAATTTGGATCAATTAATTCCAGGTTTAGCTGGGTTATTACTTACATTCTTATGTATGTGGTTATTGAAGAAGAAAGTTTCACCAATCATTATCATTTTAGGTTTATTCGTATTTGGTATTGGTGCTCATGTTCTTCACATTCTATAAAATTAAAACTGAACTCGGGAAAATATCCCGAGTTTTTTTAATTGGTTTAATCAATTAAATCACGGTATAATTAACCAACGTCAAAACAGAAAATGGAGTCGATACGATATGGTTCAATCAATTAATACAAAAGTAGACTTAACAATAGATGCGACTGCTTTCACAGGATTAGCGGACTATGGGAAAATTATGATTGGCGATAAAGGGTTTGAATTTTACAATCAAAGTGATACCCGTAAGTATATCCAAATTCCTTGGGATGAGGTTGAACAAGTTATCGCATCTGTGATGTTTAAAGGACATTGGATTCCACGTTATGCTATTAAAACAAAAAAAAGTGGGACATTTACATTTGCCTCTAAAAAGCCTAAAATTGTGTTGCGGGCCATTCGTAACTATGTTGACCCGGCTAATATGGTTCAAGCACTTGGAATGAGTGATATTCTAAAGCGCTCAGCTAAGTCAATTTTTAGCAAAAAAGGTAAAAATAAGTAAATTAAAAGCATTCTCAGCTGAGAATGCTTTTTTAGTAGATTAAAATGTTCAAACGGAATTCTTCAAATCCGTTTTCAATTTCAAGTTCATTATCTTCAAATGTGAGCTTTTTATAAGGGCCACCTGTTAAATAAGTGGCCAGCTTATAATCGGCTAGTTTTGCTATAATATTATGCACTTGTAAGGTATCTTCTTTTGGTAGGTAGCCAAGCTTACGCATAACTGCTTGATCGTCCTCAAAATAAAGAGCAATACGACTGTTTTCGCTTAATGAGACAATATCTTCTTTTAAAGATAGGTTATCAAATGACAAATCAACAGGGTATTTCCAGACCTCAAGTTCTTCGTAATCAATAAGGAGTAGCAACTGAATGTTCTTTTCTAAATCTTCATCACGCCAGCCCTTATTAATATTTTCATTTTTAGTTATATTCTGCAATGCAATTTTGAAATTTTGACTGTAATGCGCTAATCCTTCAATTTCAGCATCAAGGTACCAAGGATGATTACTTTTGATTTCAAAATAGGGACTAATTGGATACTTTTTTGAGTCAGACATCTGATTCACCTCTTTCGAACAACTGTTTTAATTATAGCCTATAATGGGTTGAAATGCAGTTTCTTTCGATTTCCAGTGTTAAAAGGGAAAGGTTGCGCCCAATTTAAGATAAGGCAATCAGGTTCTTTGATAGAATAACTAAAACTAACTGATAATCGTTCTCAATTGGCATATACTTAATTTATTGGAAATGGAGTGGATAAATTGATGGATAGTCGCGCAGTCAAAGTCGGAATGGCTTTATCAACTAAATTAAATATTTTAAGAGCGGGCGTTTTAGGTGCCAATGATGGCATTATCTCAGTTGCGGGGGTTATTCTGGGGATGGCAGGTGCCAGTCAAGGAAAATACTATCTTGTTTTAGCGGGATTAGCAGGCATGTTTGCAGGTGCTTTTTCAATGGCCGGTGGTGAATACGTTTCGGTCTCTGCACAAAGAGATACACAAAAATCAGTGATTGAATTAGCTGCCAAAAAATTGAAAGAAAATCGTGAACTTGAGGTTGAACGTTTAATTGATATTTATCAAGCTAAGGGTCTATCACGAGTGGTTGCAACAGACGCGGTTAATGAATTAATGGCTCAAAATGAATTAGAAAATTATTGCAAAGAAGTTAACAACATTGATGTTGGCGAGTATTTAAATCCACGACATGCGGCAATGTCATCAATGGTCTCATTTGTGGTTGGCTCATTAGTACCGTTACTCCTGATTACCTTATTGCCCACGAGATTTATGATTCCAATGACCGTTATAGGCGTTGCTTTAGCCTTGCTTTTAACGGGTGCAACGAGTGGCATATTAGGGCATAACAATATTCGACATGCAATGTTAAGAAACGTCGTTGTAGGGTTAATTACGATGGTTGTGACCTATTATGTGGGTGGTTTATTTGGGTAAAAGCCGACATTTTTTTTGAAAAAGAGGTATGCTTAACTAAAAGAGGTGTTGTTTATGTTTCCGGAAAGGCTGAAAGCATTGCGCAGAGGTAGTGGATTAACATTGACGCAATTAGCTGTTGGGTTGAATCAATCGCAAAAATCGACGCAGAATTTGAATTCTGGCCCACAAATTGGGAGTTGGGAGCGTGGTATTAATACGCCTTCATATTTGGAAGTTAGAAAATTAGCTGATTTTTTTCACGTTTCAATTGATTTTTTAGTAGGTCAAACGAGTAATGAAATGGTTGATCTTGAAGATTTATTCGCACGGACGGCAACACTCTCATATCGCGATAAAGTTTTGTCAGGAAATGACCGTTACGAAGTCATGCAACTGATACAGGGCTATTTAATGGGCAAATATCAACCACGTCATTTGAAAGAAAATGATGATTTAGCCTTACCACTTGAAGATGAAAATAATTAAGGATAAGTGGTGTTTTTGAATTTATTTTTGTAATTGGACGTGATATAATTTAGGTGGCTTCTCGAATCAAATGAAGTTGGTGAGTGTCTTCGGAAACGATACCAACTGGGACGATTCGAGAGTCATAAATAAAACGTGTCAAATAGGCACAAGGAGGATTTTATTCATGGAACAAGGTACAGTAAAGTGGTTTAACGCAGATAAAGGTTTTGGTTTTATTACTCGCGAAGATGGTAGCGATGTATTCGTACATTTCTCAGCAATCCAAGGCGACGGTTTTAAAACATTAGACGAAGGTCAAAAAGTAACTTTTGACGTTGAAGATAGTGACCGTGGACCCCAAGCAGTAAACGTAAACAAAGACTAATTTAAAAAAATGAACTGTTTACCGTTTTGGTGAGTTGTTTTTTATATGAAAAAGGGTCGTCAATTAATTGACGACCCTTTTTTTGTATTAGTTACGAGTTGTGTTGATTTTTTGATCTTTTAATAATGTATTTCCAGTTTCTGCATGGACTAAATCAAGTGAAGCTCGTAATTTATCAGTGATGCGTTGTTTTTCAGTTTCATTGGCGACTTCAAAAGATTCGCCGTTAATCATTGTGCCAGTCCCTTGTAAATGATCAGATTTAGAATGATGTGTGGCTTTGCGATAATTTGTACCCAAAACAGCGAGATCATTGAATGTTAAATCTGTTTTCATTTGAGATGACATTGTGTCTAGGAACTTTTCGCTTAATAAGTTTTGGAGCTTGGTACTCTTTAAGGCAACAGCCATGATAATTTGACGTTGACGCGTTTGACGACCGTAATCCCCTAAAGGATCTTCGTGACGCATACGGGCATAGGCAAGGGCTTGTTTACCATTGACGTGAGTTTTAACGCCTTTTTTGAAACTTGCCTTATCATAGGTAAAAGTCAATGGGGACTTCACATCCACACCATCCACAGCATCAACCAATGATTCTAAACCACCCATGTTGATTGTTGCGTAGAAATCAATTGGTACGTTCAAGAACTTTTCAACAGTTTTAACGGAAGTTGCGATACCGCCGTAAGCATAAGCTGAATTTAATTTGCTTGGAAAGTTTGATTCATAACCTGAGACAGCAACTTCAGCATCTCGTGGTAAACTCACTAAAGTCATGGAACTTGTTTTAGGATTAAGTGTAGCGACAATTAAGGTATCCGTTCTACCACCGCTATTAGAACGTCCCACGGCACCATCATCGGAACCTAAAAGTAAGATTGAAATAGGACGGCCTTTTTTTAAGACGTCTGAAACGTTTCTAGCTTTGGTAATTTGGGCTGATGTGTAAACTTTGTCAGCCGCATTTTTAGCATTTGCGTATTTTTTGTAGGCATAAATACCACCGAAAATGACAAGAATTAAAATAATGAGCCAAATTAAACGGCGACGACGAGGATTTTTATGATTGCTTTTTCTTTCACGTTTTGGCAATGGCGCTTGATCATTTGCGCGTAGATGTGGTTGTTCAGTTTGAGACCTTTGGTATTCTTCTCGACGACTTGACATGAAAATGTTCCCCTTTATTAATTAGTGTTCGCCAATGAAAAAGCTAGCGATTAAAATAACTAAAACAATAACAGTAATCCTAACGTATAAATAATCTTTTTCTTTATAGAATGCATAAATTGAAATGACAACTCGGAGAATTGGCGTCAATATTAAACAAAATAGGCCAAGCATCATAATTGCGTAAGGTTTCAAAGCGCCAATTCCTGAAAAAATGGCAGAAAAAGAAGTTGGAAAAGTATTGCCGGGATAGCCAGTTGAACCGGTAACTAATGATAAGATAAGTCCGATAATCATGATAGTTGCGGAAACGAAGACCCCGATTCTTAATATCTGACCAATCATTAATTCAATTTTAGCCATTTCAGCTGATGTGGTATTGTGTTCAGTCATATTAGATAGACACCCCGAATCCTTTTAGAATCATTTGAGCACTGACATAGATTAGAACAGGTACGAAAATTAAACGAATTATTTTTGCGGGTAAATATTGCATGACACGTGAGCCAATTGATGAGCCAACCAAAATACCCAGGGCTAATGGAACCGCGATATCCGGTCTGATTGAGCCGTTGAAGAAGTAGACAGTAGCACTGGCAGCAGCGGTAACACCCATCATTAAGTTACTTGTGGAACTTGAGGGTTTTAATGGCATTTTCATTGCAGTATCCATTGCCATAACTTTGAAAATACCAGAGCCAATTCCTAATAAGCCACTAGCAACACCGGCGCCAAGCATAATTGCCATACCGCCTGGTACATTTTCGACTTGATAATCAACTTGCTTTTTCAGCTGCTTATCATAGTAAGAACTGTTCAATTTGAATTTTGTTGATAAACGATCTGGTTCAGCTGATTTTAAAACTTCTTCACCAACAAAAATCTTTTTGATCATATTGTAAACGGAAAGCAGTAAGAAAGCGCCAAATAAGATGAAAAGTACTGAGGTGTTAAAGACACCTGATAACATGGCGCCACCAACGGCACCAATTGTTGTTGCGATTTCTAAAAACATGGCAACTCGTAGATTTAAAACGTCATCTTTTAAAAAAGCAATTGTGGCACCTGAACTTGTTGCAATAACAGCAATAATACTGGCACCAATTGCGTATTTAATATCTAAACCCATCATTAAAGTTAAAACGGGAGTGACAATGATTCCGCCGCCTAACCCTAAGATGGATCCTAATGCCCCAGCGACAAGACCAGCGACAAGCATGAGTAGTAGCGTATTCATTATTTATTTCCAACCCTTTTCTTAATTTATAAAGATGTCTTATTTTACCACAAACTTATTTAAAAGTGAGTGTCCGGTTGATTTCTGAATAAATATTTAAACTTTGTCATTTTCGACTTTAATTGAATTAGGAAATATGATAAATTGTGAGAATGAAATAGACGGTCATTAAGGAGTTGGCATAGAGATGATTAATCAGAAAAAGAAGCTTATTTGGCTAGCGATTGGATGTGGTGGCCTATTCCTTATACTGACCTGGTTAGTGCTGAACCAAAGTGCTGTCCTTCATTATATTGATAATAGTGTGGTAGCAGTGGTCAGATTTCAACCAACAGTGCAGTTACAGAAAATCATGTGGGCAATCAGTTGGCTAAGCAGTCCGACGCTGATTTTTATGTATTCGGTCATTTTAATTGTTACTTTAGGTGGGCTACGTGGCTTTTTACCTGCTATTTGGGCTGGGATGACAATGTTAAGTGGCGCTTTGCTGGTTAAATTAATTAAAAATAGTGTCCAGAGACCGCGGCCAATGGGGCATGGGTCCATCGGTGGATTCAGTTTTCCGAGCGGACACACATTTGGTGTGGCGCTATTTTGTTTAACGGTCACGAGTATTATGGCATTAGAATTTAAATCCAGTCGACATAGGTTACTTAATTGTTTATTAGTGTTATGGGTCATCATGATTGCCATTTCAAGAATCTATCTGCGAGCACATTTCCCAACAGATACTGTGGGATCAGTTCTTTTAGCAACAACTTGGATTGTGATTGCACGGAGTATTTATCCTTTTCTAAATCATCTAAAGAAATCTGAATAATTTAAATCGAGGCTAAAAAAATGAATCAATATGAAACGAACCGATTAATTGTACGTCCATTACGTGATTCGGATGTCGATGATATCTATGAATATACTCAGTTGGCTCATGTGGGGCAACTGGCTGGTTTTGTACCAGTGAGCTCACTAGTTGAAGCGAGTCTCTTTATTGCAACGTTGCAAAAACAAGGGATTTTTGCGATAGAACTTAAGGATACTCAAAAAGTGGTCGGCAATATTGGCTTGTATGAAGTGATTGATGAGAATCAAGAATCAAGTCTGACAGTAAAAGAAATCGGTTATGCCTTGAATCCTGCTTTCCAAAATCAAGGACTAATGACGGAAGCCGTTCAAGGATTATTGTTAGTTGCTCGTGAGCTACCTTTGAAACGCGTGATTGGTGTTACGACTGCCGAAAACGAGGCTTCTATCAAGGTTTTAAAACGGTCACAATTTCAATTTATTGAAAAAAGAGAAGTGCCATTTCTGTTTAGCCCAACTAAGTTAATTAGCGAAATGGTATATGCAATTGATTTAAAATAAAGGAGTACCAATTATTAGCGACATATGGTATCCTTAATGCGTTGTAACATAACTATTTGAAAATCAATTGAGGTGGCTAATATGCAATTAACAAAAGGATTTGAACAAGCAGCTTGCATTATTTCTTTGTTAGCGACACAGAACAGGGGCGTTCCAATTTCGTCGGAAGTAATTAATGTCCGACTTGGTGGTTCACAAACATATCTACGCAAAATTATGCGTAAGTTAGTTGTTGCAGGCCTTGTAAAATCTGTTTCGGGTAATAATGGTGGGTTTACATTAGCAAGGGATGCGAAAGACATCAATTTGTTAGAAATTGTGGTGGCTACTGAAGGTAAGATTGAAACCTATCCGAACTTTGGGTTCATCGGTCGTGTGTTCCGTGAATTTAAACCAGATACAGAAAAAGCAACCGTTGTGATTAATAATGTTTTTGCCGAAGCGGACAAACGCTGGTCTAATTATTTAGAATCACAAACAGTCTATCAACTTATTTCCGCAACGTTTGGCGAAACTGAAATTCCGTTGATTAATTGGAATGAAGAAGATATCGGTGGCCAACGTAAATTAATTATTCAAAAAATTGTCGCAAATGTGACAGGAAATCATAAATAAATGGGTCGTTATTAACCGTAATGGGTGAGATAACGCCTTTTTTTGTATAAACTTACAATTTGTAAGTTAAAAATATAGTTATTTTTTTATGAAAATGCTATCATGAAAAGTAGTCAAACAAATTCGGAGGGAACATAATGTCAGATAAAAAATATTACGGCGCAGACGCCATTGTAGATAGTTTAATTAACCATGATGTGAAATATGTATTTGGAATTCCTGGTGCAAAGATTGATCGTGTTTTTGAAAAATTAGAACACCCAACAAATCCTAAATCACCCCAATTAATTATTACGCGTCATGAACAAAATGCCGCTTTTATGGCTGCTGGTGTTGGTCGTATTACAGGTAAACCGGGGGTTGTTTTAACAACTTCTGGTCCTGGTGCAAGTAATTTGGCAACTGGGGTTGTGACTGCTACAGCAGAAGGCGATCCTGTTCTTGCTATTTCTGGCCAAGTTAAACGATCAGATTTAACGAGATTAACGCATCAAAGCATGAATAATACAGCTTTATTTGAACCTATTACAAAATATAGTGCAGAAGTGCAAGAACCTGAGAATATTTCAGAAGTGATTGCTAATGCCTATCAAGAAGCAGAAGCAGCCAAACAAGGTGCAAGTTTCGTTAGTGTGCCACAAGATGTAACAGATTCAGAAGTGAAGACAAAAGTCATTCAACCAATGATGGCTCCTAAATTAGGACCAGCTAGTCCAGTTGAAAGTACGTTATTGGCGCAAGAAATTAAAACTGCAAAATTACCTGTGTTACTTGTGGGTATGCGCGCTTCATCACCTGAAGTGACGCAGGCTATTCGCAACTTAGTTGAAGCAACACATTTACCTGTTGTCGAAACATTCCAAGCTGCTGGTGTGATTTCACGAGAATTAGTTGGTGATTTCTTTGGCCGTGTGGGTTTATTCAGAAATCAACCTGGTGATCAATTACTAAAGAAAAGTGACTTAGTGATTACGATAGGTTATGATCCCATTGAATATGAACCACGTAACTGGAATGCTGAAAGTACAGCTAATATTGTCGTTGTCGATGATATGCGTTCAGAAATCGATCATAATTTTCAACCTAAAAAAGAGTTAGTCGGCGATATTGCACAAACACTTGAATTTTTATTGCCTTACATGAAAGGGTATCAAATGGCTACTGAATCACGTGACTATTTGGATGAATTGCAAGAAAAATTACAAGCCAGAGATGAAGCACCTGTCGTGACAAACGAAACGTTGGTCAATCATCCACTCAGCATTATTCAAGAATTGCAAAAACGTGTTTCAGATGAAATGACCGTGACTGTTGATGTGGGGAGTTTCTATATTTGGATTGCACGCCACTTTAGAAGTTATGAACCTCGCCATTTACTATTTAGTAATGGGATGCAAACGTTAGGTGTCGCACTACCTTGGGCGATTTCTGCAGCATTAGTTCGACCAAATACACAAATTGTGTCTATTTCTGGGGATGGTGGTTTCTTATTCTCAGCGCAGGACTTGGAAACAGCTGTTCGATTGAATTTGAATATTGTCCACATTATCTGGAATGATGGCCACTATGACATGGTTAAATTTCAAGAAGAAATGAAATATGGTAAATCTGCTGGGGTTAACTTTGGTCCGGTTGATTTTGTAAAATATGCTGAAAGTTTTGGTGCAAAGGGTCTGCGTGTTGAAAAAGCGCAAGACTTAGCTAAGACGTTAGATGAAGCATTTGCAACTGATGGTCCAGTGATTGTTGATGTACCGGTTGATTACAAAGATAACAAAGAATTAGGCCAATCAATTTTAATGGATCAATTATACTAGAATAATTGCGAAAGGAGTTTAGCCAAATGCAAGATAAAAATACAGTTTATCAACACGGTACTTTAGCAGCATTAATTGAAGGATTGTATGAAGGAACGTTGCCGGTTAAAACGTTATTGAAACATGGCAATTATGGTATTGGAACGGTTGGTGATTTGGATGGTGAAATGATTGTGATAGATGGAAAAGCATTTCAAATCACATCAGAAGGTCAGATCAATCAACTTACTGATGACGTTCTTGTACCGTTTGCGACAGTACATTTTAATCAGCCAGAGGTGGCTATTCAATTTGAAAATGTGGCAGGTAACGTCTTAGAAGAACAATTGCTAGAATTATATCCTTATCAAAACTTATTTTTTAGCATTGTCATTAAAGGAACGTTTAGCAAAATGCATACACGTTCGGTAGCTAAGCAAAGTAAACCCTACCCAGAATTGACTACTGTAACAGACAAACAAGCAGAATTTAGTGAAGAAAAAATTAACGGCACAATTGTTGGTTATTTCACGCCTAGTTTGTTCCAAGGAATTGGTGCAGCAGGGTTCCATCTTCATTTTTTATCTGATAAAAAAGAGATGGGTGGACATATTTTGGACTATCATTTGGAAAACGGAACAGTTGAGTTGCAACCATTTAGTTCAATTGAACAACACCTGCCAATTGAAAATGAAGATTTCCTAAAGAATGAAATGAATGTTAAAAAATTACAGGACGCAATTAATTTAGCTGAAAACTAGATTTGACTTGCAAAGTTTCAGTGAATTGATTATAGTAGGACTTATCGAAAGAAGAGGATGCAGTTCTCATCATTATGTTTAATGAAGCAATTAAGTGCTGAAGAATTAAACAGAAAGGGTGAACTGCCGAAGCAGAAGCTAACTTAACTTTAGCAACCGCTGGGCTTTGGCTTAACAGGTCAGGGACTGTCGTGGTCACTAAAGGCTACGGGGCGCTTATAACGATTTGACTGAGTCTATTAATCTGAGTCTTTTTGTATAACGCGTAATAGTGTTGTGCAAAAAGGCTCTTTTCTTTTCTCAATTTTAAAAATCACGAGTGCTCCTCTATAATATAGGGGGGATTTCAAATGGCAGAACAAGAAGGTATGCACCGAGAATTAAAAACAAGGCATTTATCAATGATTGCCTTAGGTGGAAGTATTGGAACAGGATTATTTGTTGCGAGTGGCTCAGCAATTTCAAAGGCAGGTCCAGGTGGTGCGTTGCTAGCTTATGTTGGAATTGGCATTATGGTCTATTTCTTAATGACTAGCTTAGGTGAAATGGCAACCTATTTACCCGTATCAGGTTCATTTGCCGTTTATTCAACACGCTTTGTTGATCCTGCAATGGGATTTGCAATGGGTTGGAATTATTGGTTTAACTGGGCCATTACATTGGCCGTCGATATTAGTACAGCCGCATTGGTTATGCAATTTTGGCTACCGAATGTTCCGGGCTGGATTTTTAGTACGATTTCGTTAGTCATTATTTTCGCAATTAATGCGCTATCTGTTAAATCATTTGGTGAAACGGAATATTGGTTATCTATTATCAAAGTGGTAACAGTGATTGTTTTCCTAATTGTCGGTGTTTTAACGATATTTGGTATTTTAGGTGGACACGCAACTGGACTTGAAAATTTCACAATGAAAAAAGCGCCATTCGTTGGTGGTATTCCAATGATTTTGAGTGTGTTCGTTGTTGCTGGATTTTCTTTCCAAGGGACTGAGTTAATTGGAATCACAGCTGGTGAGTCAGAAACGCCTGAAAAAAGTATTCCAAAGGCAATTAAACAGGTCTTTTGGCGAATTCTTTTATTCTATATTTTTGCTATTTTTATCATTGCAGCGATTATTCCCTATACGAGTCCAGATTTATTAGGGTCAAGTGCTTCAGATATTTCAATTAGTCCGTTTACATTAGTGTTCCAAAGAGCCGGGTTGGCTTCGGCAGCAAGTGTGATGAATGCAGTTATCTTGACATCAGTGCTTTCAGCTGCCAATTCAGGGATGTATGCATCAACTCGGATGTTACATTCGCTTGCGCAACAAGGTTATGCACCAAAAAAATTCAAGAAAACAAATAGTCGTGGAATTCCAATGGCAGCATTGTTGGGAACAACATTTATTGGGTTACTCACATTTTTGGCAAGCATTTTTGGATCAAGAGTCTACGTGTTCTTATTGAGTGCCAGTGGGTTAACTGGGTTTATTGCTTGGTTAGGAATCGCAATTTCACATTATAGATTTAGAAAAGCATTCAAGGCGCAAGGACATGACGTGTCAGAATTGAAATACTCTGCAAAATGGTTCCCGGTCGGTCCAATTCTAGCATTTGTACTTTGTATTTTGGTTATTCTTGGACAAGATATTCAGTCGTTCAAGAATTTTGACTGGGAAGCTATTTCAGTCAGTTACATGAGTATTCCATTGTTCGTTATTTTGTACACATATTATAAAATACGTTATAAAACCAAATTAATTCCGTTGAAAGATGTTAATTTATCAAAGAAATGAGGTACATTTTGACTAAGAAAAAATGGATGATGACAGCATTGGCTATGTGTGTGTTGTTATTAGGTGCGTGTGGTAAGAAAGAAAATTCGGCACCCAGTCATCAAGAAGTGAAAGTTACCAAAAAGAGTCACAAAAGCGACTTACCTAAAAATGTGAAAGCTAGTGATTGGAATTTAGTCTTGGTTAATTCTGATCATAAATTAACAAAAGAGCTGGGATTTACACAGGTAATAGACGGTAATGTTGTTGTGAATAAAAAAATAGAGAATGCATTGAATGAATTTGCGGCGGCAGCTAGTGCAGCTGGTTATAAGGCATCCTTAGTTTCTGGATACAGGTCAATCAGTTATCAAAAAGAAGTCTATTCAGATTCAATTAAAAGTTATGAAAAAGCAGGGAAATCGGTTACTGAAGCTAAAAAATTAACAAAAGAGTATGTAGCAGCACCGGGATCAAGTGAACATCATACCGGTTTGGCAGTCGATATAATGTCATCAAATTGGTATGCCAAACATGGTGATTTAGATAATAGTAGCGCAAAAGATAAAGGCCAAAAATGGTTAATAAATCATGCGGTAGACTATGGTTTTATTTTGAGATTCCCAAAAGATAAAGAAAAATCAACAAAAATTGATTATGAAACATGGCATTTCCGTTATGTAGGTAAAGTGAATGCCAAGTATATGGTTAAGCATAATCTCTCATTGGAAGAGTACGTCGCTTTGCTTAATGAAAAGGGTAAGAATTAAACTTGCAATTTAATGAAGCAACGATTATTATTAAGATAATAAATAAACACGGAAAACGTTATAAGTAGGCACTTAAGAGACGTAATGGTGGTGAGAATTACGAAGCTGAAAATCCGGCGTGAACAAGTGGGTGGGTAATGCCACACGGGAGACCGTTATCAATTTGAGTGTGACAAATGTTTATTTGTCGAACTTGGGTGGTACCGCGAAAATAAGCCTTTCGTCCCAATTAGTGGATGAGTGGGCTTTTTTTATACAAAAAAAGGAGGAATAGAACATGTTAGATATTAAAATGATTCGTCAAAATGTCGATGAAGTGAAGGAACAATTAGGTAATCGTGGGGTAAAACCGGAGTTTATTGATGAAATGGTTGGAAAAGATCGTAAACGTAGAGATATCATTGTTCAAACAGAAACATTGAAGAAACAAAGAAATGATGTGTCACAAGCTATTGCACAATTAAAACGTAATAAAGAAAATGCTGATACTCAAATTGAAGAAATGAAAAAAGTTGGGGATGCCATTAAAGCATTTGATGACCAATTAAAAACTTTAGATGAAGCTGTTACAGATATGGCATCGCGCTTGCCTAATATGCCAAACAAAACGATTCCAGTTGGACCTGATGAAGAATCAAACGTTGAATTGAGAAAAGTCGGAACGCCAAGAACTTTTGATTTCGAACCAAAAGCACATTGGGAAATCGGTGAAAATTTAGATATTTTAGATTTTGAACGTGGCGCTAAAGTATCAGGTAGTCGCTTCTTATACTACAAAGGTTGGGGGGCTCGTTTAGAACGTGCATTATATAATTTTATGCTTGATGAACATGCTGTTGACGGGTATACAGAAATTATTCCGCCTTACCTTGTGAATGATGAGTCAATGTATGGAACAGGACAATTCCCTAAATTTAAGGAAGATGTTTTCCAGATTACAAATGAAAATCTAACATTGATCCCAACGGCAGAAGTACCGCTCACTAATTACTATAGAGATGAAGTTATTCCAGCAGAAAAATTACCAGTTTATTTCACGGCTCTTTCACCATCATTTAGATCTGAAGCAGGAAGTGCTGGGAGAGATACACGTGGACTAATTAGATTGCACCAATTTAACAAAGTTGAAATGGTAAAATATACTAAACCAGAAGACTCATATGCGGAACTAGAAAAAATGACAAGTGATGCAGGACGAATCATGGAAAAATTAGGCTTACCCTATCATGTGATTACTTTATCAACTGGAGACATGGGATTTTCAGCAGCAATGACACATGATTTAGAAGTTTGGTTACCTGCACAAAATATGTACCGTGAAATTTCAAGTTGTTCTAATACTGAGGCATTCCAAGCACGCAGAGCACACATTCAATATAGGGATGATAATGGAAAACTACAGTTTGTTCATACATTGAATGGATCAGGGCTAGCAGTTGGTCGTACATTGGCAGCAGTTCTTGAAAATTATCAGAATGAAGATGGATCAGTTACAGTTCCGGAAGTTCTTCGACCATATATGGGTGGATTAGCTATTATTAAATAAGATTTTATCAAAACTGTTGTTGAAAAATTATATGAAGGTGTTGTCATTTTATGGCAATGCTTTTTTAGTGTTCTAAATTTTCAAAATGATGTATATTACTAGTTTATAAGGCTTTATTAAGACATAATAATGTAAGTAACAACAGATATTTATAATGCATTAATGATGAGACAGATACTTTTTTTATAATTAAAACTAAGTAAATTTAATTATTTTAATTTATATGCAATGAAGTATTGACACGGTGTATACCAGATGGTATATTAATAAAGCTGATTGATACGGCGAGATGAAATGAATATTTATTCAAAATAAATCTTGACAAATCATGACGTGGTTGATATGATATAAAAGTTGTCAAAAGCAACCAAGTA